>NZ_JBNLYC010000202.1:0-6648 GCF_050172015.1 Bacillus sp. GMa5/1
AATATGCAAAGTGTAGAAATAATATTTAATAGTGTTAATTGGAAAGAGACAACGATTACTCGTTATGCACAACAAATACAAGGTGTTTTAGTTGATATATCACAAAATACTAATAAGTATATAAAACATTTTAATATTATTACAGAGGCCGAGATGGCACTTTATAGTCAAGTGAATGATACGACAGCAGTATATCCTGAGAAAAGTATCGTCGATATGTTCTATAATACTGTTACTCAATTTCCAAATCGTATAGCTTTATCTTCAAGGGAAGGTACTTTAACTTATGAGGAGCTAAATAAAAAAAGTAATCAAATAGCTCATATGTTAATTAAAAACGGCGTCCAATTAGGAGACTATGTTGGAATATTTATGAAACGTAGCATAGACACAGTAGTAAGTATGGTAGCTATATTAAAAGCTGGTGCAGCGTATGTTCCGATTGATCCAGATTATCCGGAAAGTAGAATACAGTACATTATTCAAGATAGCCAAGCGAAAGTTATATTGATGAAAGAGACGCCTATAACATGTGATGGGGTTCAAACAGTTTCATTGTATGATAGTGAAACTTATGAAGATATAGATGTAAAGTTGTCTATTCATTGTGATGATGTAGCTTATATGATTTATACATCGGGTTCAACAGGGAATCCAAAGGGAACGATGTTAGCACATAGAGGCGTTGTTAATCTGTACACTTGGATGAAAAAGCAATATGAATTGACAGAAGAGGATATATTTGCTCAATTTCCTTCCTTTAGTTTCGATGCTTCTGTATGGGAGTCATTTGCTTCTTTATTCTGCGGAGGAAACTTGTATGTACTATTAGAGGAAGAGCGATTGTCTGTAGAGGCATTTGCAAATGCAATCTATAAAGTGAAAGCAACTTCAATCTTGGCATTAGCAACAATTTTTGTTCGACAAGTAGCAACTTATTTAGCAGAAGAAGATATATATAAGCTAGCTTCCCTAAAAAGAATTGCGATTGGTGGTGAAATGTTGCCTGTAGAGGTTATTAAATTGTGGAGAGAAAGAATAGGTACAAATGTTGAAATTTATAATGTATACGGACCGACAGAATGTACTGTAGTGACGACAACCTATAAAATACCTAGTCAGTTAAATGAGGATGTTGCGAGTATTCCCATTGGTAAACCATGTGCTAATTATCAAGTTATGATTTTGGATGAGAATATGAATCTTTGTCCAATTGGTGTACCTGGTGAATTATATATAGATTCAGTGGGATTAGCAAAAGGGTATTTTAATAAGCCTAATAAAACAATTGAAGCTTTTATTCCGAACCCTTTTAATCCTATAGTTAATATATATAAAACAGGTGATATCGTTAAGTTGCTAGAGGATGGAAATATAGAGTTTTTACATCGGAAAGATGATCAAGTAAAAATTAGAGGACATCGTATTGAACTAGGAGAAATCCAAAGTAAAATTTCTCAAAATCATAATATAAAAGAAAATGCTGTTTTTGCTAAGAAGAGTAAGGAAGGTAGCCAATATTTAATCGCGTTCTATACAACTTTAAATAAAAAAGAAATACCAGAATTAGTTTATCAGTTACAAGAGCAATTACCAGATTATATGGTGCCATCTAAACTAATTTATATTAATGAATTACCACTTACACCTAATAAAAAGATTGATGTTAAGAAGTTAGCTCAGTTAGAAGAAAAGTATGAACCGGTTCGGCTACAAGAATATGTTGCACCTTCTAATAAAGAAGAAAAACAAATAGCGAACGCCTGGGCGGAAGTATTAGGAATTTCAAAAGTTGGAGTGCATGATGATTTCTTTACAATTGGTGGACATTCATTAAAAGTATTACGAGTCTTAACATTGTTAAAAGAAGATTTCTCACATTTAACAATTCAAGATTTCTTTAAAGAAAGAACGATATATGGATTAGCTCGAATTGAGCGAGAAGTAAAAGTAGAGAAAGAAGAAGTATTTCGTGAATATAAAGTGATTCACGAGCCAGATACTATCACGTATGCAAACGTTTTGGAAGAAACCCAGATTTCAAATGTCTTTTTAACAGGAGCTACTGGTTATTTAGGATCACACATATTATATGAATTGTTGAGAGATACATCTGCTACTATTTATTGTTTAGTAAGACCAACGAAAGATGTGCAGCAAAGAATTATAGATACATTAACAGGCTACTTTAATGATATATGTGAAGAATGGTTACAGCGTATACAGGCCGTAGCTGGTGATCTGGGAGAAGAGTATCTTGGGATGAGTGAAGAAGAATTTATGTTCATCAGTTCTAAGATGGATACGATAATTCATTGCGGTGCAGATGTAAGACATTTTGGAGATGTAAAACAATTTGAAAATATAAATGTCCAAGGAACTAGCCGGATGCTAGCATTAGCGGAGAAAGATGCTACATTCCATTTTATTTCTACAATTGGTATCCCGTTAGAATTAGCGGTAGATCAATGGGATACATACATGAAAACTGGTGATTTTAATTACAGTGTAGACTTAGAGAATGTATATTCAAATAGTAAACTACAAGCGGAAAACATTGTTCGTGAAGCAATGAAAAATGGTTTGCGCGGAAATATTTATCGTGCAGGTAATTTAGCATGTCATTCAGAAACAGGTTCGTTCCAACAAAATATTGAAGGAAACGCATTTTATCGTCTTATTAAAACAATGCTATTAATTGGGAAAGCACCAAATGTGAAGTGGAAAGTTGATTTCACACCAATTGATTTTGCTAGTAAATCAATTGTATCGTATTTACAAGATGCGCAAATTGTAGGAGAGACGTTACATATTTGTCATCCACATCAAATTGAGTTTGAACAATTTATACAGCTAATTGGAGAGTGTGGATACAATCTTGAAATGGTTCCACTTTCAGAATATGTAAATACCGGACTTGCATTAGCGAAGGGAAATGAAGTAATAGCAGAGTTAATTGCTTCTCAAGTTGCAGGAGATGGAGCACAGCAATCTGAAATTGTAATGGGTACGCGTAGAACGAATGAATGGATTAAGAAAAAAGAATTGATAGTACCAGCAATTAATAAAGAATTTATACAGCAGTTATTAGCTCATGGTGAAAAAGTTGGTTATTTTCCAAAAATAATGAAATGATTATGCATGCTTTTGTTTGTTCAATAAAATAAATCATGCTACAATGAAAACGAATTAAGGACCGGGGAGCCAATTGGCTGAGAGGATGTAAGTAAACATCGACCCTCAACCTGATCTGGATAATGCCAGCGTAGGGAGTTACTTAAAGTGATGTAGCATATGTTATTCTGTAATAACTTGCATACAAGGCTTTCCTACGCAGTAGGAAAGCCTTTTCTTATTTTTGAAATTTAATTTTATAAGGGGGATTTTATTATGTCACAACAAGTTACAATGTCATTTTCAGTAGTACCACAAGCGAAAACGAAAGATGTATATTCTGTTGTCGATAAAGCAATTGAAGTTGTGCAACAATCGGGAGTTCGTTATGAAGTAGGGGCAATGGAAACAACTTTGGAAGGAGAATTAGATGTACTTCTTGATGTCGTTAAACGTGCGCAACAAGCTTGCGTCGATGCTGGAGCAGAAGAAGTGATTACTTCTATTAAAATCCATTATCGTCCAAGCACTGGTGTAACGATAGATGAAAAGGTTTGGAAGTACCGTGATGAATATGCAAAACCAGAAGCAATCTAAACTTATTACAACTATTTGGCTTATCCTTCTCATTGCGATATGGGAAGGATCTGTTTCATTATTTAAAATCGAACCGTGGATTTTACCAAAGCCTTCTGCCATTGTTCAAGAATTAATTGGGATGAAAGATTTACTATTACCAAATACGATGCAAACACTGCAGGAAGTTATAATTGGGCTATTCTTTGCAATTTTATTGGGGACGAGTATCGCAATTATTATGGACGTTATACCGTTATTTCGTATTTTAATAAATCCATTGCTCGTTATTTCGCAAACAATTCCAATTGTTGTACTTGCACCGCTATTTATTATTTGGTTTGGATATGGGATGTTGCCGAAAGTAATGGTCGTAATACTCGTTTGTTTCTTCCCAATTGCGCTTAGTATTTTAGAAGGTTTTCAAACAGTAGATAAAAATATGCTGAAACTGTTACAAACAATGAAGGCGACGAAATGGCAAGTTTACCAGAAGGTAAAATTTCCAGCAGTGCTCCCATACTTTTTCTCAGGTTTAAAAATTGCAGTTACATATAGCGTAATGGGGGCAATTATCGGAGAATGGCTCGGTGCAAGTGAAGGATTAGGCGTTATGCTTACGAGGGCTACAAAATCCTTTTTGACTGCCCGAGTATTTGGTGTTGCAGCAATCATCGTTATGGTGACATTATGCCTGTATTTTATCGTAGAGTTTATGGCAAGAATAACAGCACCATGGATATATAGAAAGGACGGCAGAAAATGAAAAAAGGTTTGAAAGTTATGTTAGCCGCCTTAGTAGCGGTAGGTGTGGCTGGATGTAATCCGGCGAAGAAAGAAGAAAGTGCAAGTAAAGATCAAAAAGTAAAAGTAGTATTAGATTGGTTTCCAAATACGAATCATACTGGCTTGTATGTAGCGAAAACGAAAGATTATTACAAAAAGCAAGGATTAGATGTAGAAATTATTCAACCAGGTGACAATGTAACAGCAGAGCAAATGATAGCATCAGGAAAAGCAGACTTCGCAATAAGTGCACAAGAAAATGTAACGTTAGCTCGTGTAGAAGGAATTCCTGTTGTATCTGTAGGAGCGATTATTCAGCATAACACTTCAGCGTTTGCATCGCTTAAGAAAGACAATATGACGTCACCGAAAGATTTTGAAGGTAAACGTTACGGCGGCTGGGGAGGACCAGCAGAAGAAGCGACATTAAAGACGATTATGGATAAACATCAAGCTGATTTTAATAAAGTTGAAAAAATCATCTTAGGACAAACAGATTTCTTTAAATCAATTGGCCGTGATGCAGATTTCGAATGGATTTATTACGGTTGGGATGGTATTGAAGCGAAGCGTCAAGGAAAAGAGTTAAATACGATTATGGTGAAGGACTTAGATCCAGCGCTTGATTTCTATAGTCCTGTTATTATTACGAGTGAAAAACATACGAAGCAAGATAAAGACTTTGTGAAAAAGTTTATGAGTGCAACGACAGAAGGTTATAATTTTGCAATTAAGGAACCGAAAGAGGCTGCTGATATTTTAATTAAAGCTGTTCCAGATGTGAATAAAGATTTAGTTCAAGAAAGCCAAAAATGGTTAAGTACGAAGTATCAAGATGATGCTAAAGCATGGGGAGTACAGAAGGAAGAAATTTGGACGAATTACATGAATTTCTTATATGACAACAAAGTTATTAAAAAGAAAATCGATGTAAAAGATGCTTTTACAAATGAATTCCTTCCAAGTGAAAAATGAGCGGATTACAAATAAAAAATATAGTGAAATCTTTCGACGGAAAGAATGTATTAGAGAATATTAGTGCCTCTATACAAGAGGGAGAGTTTGTTTCCTTTGTAGGACCGAGTGGTTGCGGGAAAAGCACATTATTAAACATGATTGCAAATGTTGAAAAACCAACAAGCGGGAACGTAACGTATAACGATAAGCAAGTACAAGAGCAAGATGTTGTTAGTTATATGCCACAACAAGATTTATTGCTACCGTGGCGATCAGCTTTGCAAAATATCGTTCTTCCATTGGAAATCGAAGGGAAACCGAAAAAACAAAGGCTGACAGAAGGAATGGAAGCATTAAAGCAGTTCGAACTAGATGAATATGCAGACCATTATCCAGATGAATTGTCTGGTGGTATGCGTCAAAGAATTAGTTTTCTGCGCACATATTTATGTGAAAAGCCAATTATGCTGCTTGATGAGCCTTTTGGTAAATTAGATGCATTTACAAAAATGGAAGTACATAGCTGGCTTTTAAACTCTTGGCATCAAGAGAAGCAAACAATCGTTATGGTTACACATGACTTAGATGAGGCAATCTTGCTTTCAGATCGCGTATTTATTTTATCTCAAAGACCAGCGTCAATAGTTGGCGAGGTACAAGTGAAATTACCTAGGCCGAGAACGATGGATATGTTAACATCACTCGAATTAAAAAAGGATAAAGAAGAGATTTTAAGTGTGTTAGCTCCTTATATGAAAAAATAGAAAAAGCTGATGTTTTAATTTTAGACGAACGGACTAATCATTTGGATGTAGAAACTAAGATGGCTTTATAGGAAGCATTACAACAATACAAAGGAACGGTTTTAATTGTCTCACATGAACCTTCTTTCTATGAATCGTAGATAACAAAATTATGAAATATAGAAGAATGGAATGCTGAACAATATGAATAAAGAAAAGGCATTAGCTTTTATGAGCTAATGCCTTTTCTTTATGATTAACATGATTTTCGAGAACTCTTACATGAGAATTGTATGAAGAAGCACTCTTATGGTGCGCTTATAAGCGTGCTTTTTCTTTTGTTATATTTATAATACGAAAGCCTTTCCCTAACAGGTGACTATCTTTCTTTATATATATAGATAGTTCAAAATGGAATGAAAATAATTCCTTTATGTAAAGGATAATATGGATATTATAGGAAGACAATAGA
>NZ_JBNLYC010000203.1:0-6601 GCF_050172015.1 Bacillus sp. GMa5/1
TTCATTAAATTCTTTAGCATGCGTTGCATTTAGCCCATGTGGACCACCCTTTATTAACGTTACTTTAGAATTAGGAATTGCTTCATGTGTTAATTTCCCACTATATTCATAGGGTACAGTTGCATCAGAATCACCGTGAATAATAAGAGTAGGTATATTAAACTTCTCCAAGTCTTTTCTAAAATCTGTCTTACTAAAGGCGGTAATACAATCAAGTGTTCCTTTAGGTGATGCACTGGCTGCAATATCCCAATTATATAAACGGAATGGCTCACTAACTAAATCTGTTCGATTACCAGCCGCGAAAAATCCCTTAGTAAATTCATCAAGAAATGCAAGGCGGTCATTTATCACACCACTTTTGAATGCTTCAATTGTTGCATCATCTAATGCCCCTTCAGGATGATCCTCTGATTTGTATAAATATGGAGGTACTGCTCCAGCAAAAACAGCCTTTTCAATACGATCTGTTCCATACGTACTAATATACCGGGCTACTTCGCCTCCACCCATAGAAAAACCAACAAGTGTGACATTTTGAAGCTCTAAATGTTCTAATAGTTGATGTAAATCAGAAGTAAAGGTATCATATTCATACCCTTCCCACGGCTGAGATGATTTTCCAAATCCTCGACGATCATATGTTATAACTCTGTATCCAGCCTCAACAAGAGCGGGAACTTGGTATTCCCAAGATCGACCACTTAACGGCCAACCATGAATTAGTACAACTGGTTTTCCTGTGCCATAATCCTCATAATATATCTCAATTGGTTCTTGATTTTCGGTTCCTACAGTAATTTTAGCCATGCTTCTACCTCCAAAAAATATTCTAATATGTATCCTTTTCTTCAATAATCCGGATGAATGTCATAACCTATTCATGCACGTTTATGTTGTGAACTCTAAGTATGAAACTCTATTGTTCCAATGCATTCATTTTCTCCTTTTGGAACAATCCCCCCTCTAATACCTTTTTCATCATAAAATAATTACTGAACATTACTCCTATTCAATTGTAATAACAAAAATAGGTGACTATCAATATTGTTCTATCTATAGGATGTATAGGTAAAACCAATCTATTTTATAGTGAAAACAACTATAGTTACGACCTATACGAATTATAGATAATTTAGAATTGATTAACGAATCAGTTTTCAAATACTATAAAATTGTATAGCACTTCATGTTCTGTGAATGCTGCTATAACCAATATTATTGGTCAGCTTAGTTATAAACGAAGAAACTTATGATAGTATCCGACTATTTAAACTTTCTTCGATTACTTAATTTTTAGGAGGAATACATAATGACTGATCTCTATTCTCGTATTAACAAAGATGATGCTGTTGTGCTTTTAGTAGATCATCAAACTGGTCTTATGTCCGGACTAGTACGTGACTATGGTGTTGATGAATTCAAGAACAATGTTTTAGCTCTTGCTCATACTGCTAAGTTTTTTGATTTACCAGTTATTTTAACAACAAGTTTCGAAAACGGGCCTAATGGACCTTTAATGCAAGAATTGGTTGATCTCTTTCCTCATGCACCAAAAATAGCTCGACCTGGACAAATTAACGCATGGGATAATGATGATTTTGTAAAAGCAATCGAAGAAACTGGAAAAAAACAACTTATCATCGCAGGCGTAGTTACGGACGTTTGTGTTGCTTTCCCGGCACTTTCCGCTATAAAAGCTGGATATGAAGTATTTGCTGTTACGGATGCTTCAGGAACTTTCAGTAAACAAGTTGCAGATGCTGCCAATACTCGTATGGCACATAGTGGTGTGCAACTTATGAACTGGTTTAGCGTAGCTTGCGAATTACAACGCGATTGGCGCAACGATGTCGAAGGTTTTGGCAATTTGCTTGCTAGCAATCTTCCAGGCTATCAAAATATAATTGGAAGCTATAGGGGAGCTCAGCGAGATCTTAGTAAACAAAATGCATAAAGTGAAACTTTAATCAGTGGGGGTTTTGTTCATCCCCCACTGATTATTAGTTGAACCAATCGGGCTTTTACAGGCAGTTGATCCCCCACCTAACTTCTTTGCTTCCGCTGAATTTTGAGGTGGGGGTCTTACTGCCCGTTAATGCGGGATAAATGTATTTCAAAGAAATAGCTTTAAATCACCTTTTTTAAAGTAGATAGTATGAATTTAGTGCTGATTAAATCAGCACTAAATTTAAATTAAAAAGTATAGCAGATCTCCAATTGACAGAATATACATCACTTTCAATAAACAATTAAAAAAGGAGCGTTTTATTATGAGTAATTTAGAATTGTTAAATCCGGAGAACAGCGCATTAATTTTGATTGATTTTCAACCTCAAATGACTTTTGGAGTTGCAAGTATTGATAGACAAACATTGATTAATAACGTTATGCTACTTGCTAAATCAGCAAAAACTTTTAACGTACCTACTATTCTTACTACAGTTGAGACACGCAGCTTTTCTGGTTATTTTTGGCCACAAATTCTTGATATATTCCCAAACCATGAAATTATAGAACGCAGTTCAATGAACTCTTGGGAAGATCCAAAATTTGTTGAAGCAGTTAAAGCAACAGGTAGAAAGAAATTAATATTTGCAGCACTTTGGACTGAAGTTTGCCTTGCATTCCCTGTGCTTGAAGCAATGAAAGCTGGCTATGAAGTGTATGCAGTTGATGATGCTTCAGGTGGTACTAGTCTGACAGCACATAACGCTGCTATGCGTCGTGTAGAACAAGCTGGTGCAATTCCAGTGACAGCAATTCAAGTTTTACTTGAATACCAACGTGACTGGGCACACAAAGACACTTATGATGCTGTAATGGAAATTGTAAAGGAGCACACTGGCGCTTATGGTCAAGGAGTAGAATACGCATATACTATGGTGCACGGCGCGCTTCCAAGCAGGAAAATATGAAACAAGAAGGAGTAGCTGTCGAAGAGACTTATACAGGGAACACGATGGATGCTGCTGATCCAGTAACAACGATTGTTACATGGGAAATTCAAGAAGGTAGAGAAAAGCAGTTTGAAACATGGAGACATGAAATTGAGGCTGCCGCTACTAAATTCCCAGGGCATTTAGGTGTAAATCTAATAGTCCCAAATAACGAATCGAGAGAGTATACTGTTATTTTTCGCTTTGATACGTATGAGCATCTACGTGCTTGGCAAGAATCAGACATTCGCCGGGATTTGTTAAAAACGGCAGAACAATTTCAAGTTACTAATCCGAGTTACAAAACTGAAAGTAGTTTGGCTTATTGGTTTGTTACTCCGAAAACGCCAGTTCCACCTCCAAAATGGAAAATGTCTATCGTTACCCTTCTGGGTGTATGGCCTCTTAGCATGTTAGTTCCTAAAGTGATAGGACCTATTATAAAACATATAAATCCTATTATGTCGGCCTTTTTTGTTTCAGTATGTATAGTGTCCTTGCTATCATGGGTAGTCATGCCGATTTTCGGTAAATTATTTCATCCATGGTTACAAAATAATAGAAAGTAGACGAGGTGTGAACATGACTTTACCGGATATGATCTTATATAACGGAAAAATTACTACCCTTGACCCTTCTCAGCCTGAGGTATCTGCTATCGCCATAACTGATGGTTTAGTCACTGCAGTAGGTGGAGATGAGCTTCTTAATAGTGCCACGGAAAAAACAAAGAAAATAGACCTTAAAAGAAAGAGAGCTATTCCAGGCCTGAATGACTCTCATATACACGTTATTCGTGGTGGTCTACATTATAATATGGAATTACGTTGGGAAGGCGTGCCATCACTTTTTATTGCTCTAGAAATGCTCAAAGAACAGGCAAGGCGTACACCTGCTCCTCAGTGGGTAAGGGTAGTTGGAGGTTGGTCTGAATTTCAATTTAAAGAGAGACGGTTGCCAACTTTGGAAGAAATTAATGCCGTTTCTGAAGATACTCCTGTCTTTGTGCTACATCTTTACGATAGAGCACTTGTAAATCGTGCTGGGCTGCATGCACTGGGATATACAAAAGATACACCAGACCCTCCAGGCTGCTTAATTGAGCGGGATAAACGAGGTAATCCAACAGGCCTTTTAATTGCGAATCCTAACGCTTCTATTCTTTATTCAAGTTTGGGTAAAGCACCAGCACTTAATTTTGACGACCAGATTAATTCAACTCGCCATTTTATGCGCGAATTAAATAGATTAGGTATTACAAGTGCTATTGACGCAGGTGGTGGATTCCAAAATTATCCTGATGATTACAAAGTTGTTGAACATTTAGCCGAGAAGGAACAATTAACTTTGCGTATTGCTTATAATCTATTTACGCAAAATCCAAATCATGAATATGAAGACTTTGCTTCATGGGCAAAAATTGTTTCTCCAGGTCAAGGAACTGATAAGTATAAAATGAATGGTGCCGGAGAGATGTTAGTATTCTCAGCAGCCGATTTTGAAAAATTTCAAATGCCACGGCCTGAACTAGCTACGATGATGGAAGCTGACTTAAAGAAAGTAATTTCTCTATTGGTGGAAAACCGTTGGCCCTTCCGTTTACATGCAACTTATGATGAGTCAATCACACGTTTCTTAAATGTATTCGAGGAAGTTAACAGTGAAATTCCTTTTAATGGTCTACGATGGTGGTTTGATCATGCAGAAACAATCTCAGATCGTAGCATGGAACGTGTTAAGGCTTTAAATGGCGGTATTGCCATCCAAGACCGCATGGCTTTTCAAGGTGAATACTTTGTTGATTTATACGGAAAGGAAGCTGCAAAGCGTACTCCTCCGATTTATCGTATGTTAGACCTTGGTATACCTGTTGGCGCCGGTAGTGATGCAACTAGAGTTTCCAGCTATAACCCTTGGGTTGCTCTTTACTGGATGGTTGCCGGAAAAACCATTGGTGGACTTTCGATATACGATGAAAAAAATAAACTGGATAGAAAAGTAGCCCTGGAATTATATTCAAAAGGAAGTGCGTGGTTCTCTGGTGATGAAGGTAAAAAAGGAACCCTTGCAGTAGGTCAGTTTGCTGATCTTGCTGTATTGTCTGCTGACTACTTTACTGTGCCAGAAGAAGAAATCAAAAACCTTGAATCATTACTCACAATTATGGGCGGACAGGTTGTGTATGGAAATGATGAATTTAAAAATTTATCACCTGAATTGCCGCCAGCATCACCTGACTGGTCACCGACGGGAGTTTATGGTTATGGCGGTGCTAACCTAGCCAACACTATACTTTCTCACGATGCCCATGATAACAAGTTACATAGTTGCAGTAACCCTCTCCATCAACACACTCATACCGTAATAGGAAAAGATGGAACTAAATGGGGTATTGGTTGTACTTGCTTTGCTTTCTAAATCAAAACCACCGGTATAATGCCGGTGGTTTCTTTCTGCAATAAGGATATGTAGATTCGAAATAGCATTGTATATCTCTATTGGAATCTATTACTATTTAATAGGACAAAAGAGTTGATAGCTTAAACTTGATTTGTTTTTTACATCCTTCTCTCCTTGCAAAGCCTACCCCTTTCCCTTAAGTAAAAGTCAAAAATCGATCACACCACACATATAAAGCCACTGCCCTTTGACTTTAATATTTGCTTTATCTTAAGACTTATAGATTTTTTCAAATTTCACACTAGAATCATTATTATTTCTATTACACTGATACTTTTTGCGAATCATTTAACTTCTGCATAAAGATGCGTGCAGCAAAACTTAAAAATTTATCATCAAAGTGAATAAGATTAATATCTTGACTTGGTGTTGGATCAGTAATACGAACTATGCTCAAAGTATCATTATTAACAAAGTTAACCAGTGAACGAGGTATTATGGCAACCCCATGTCCATTGTATACAAGGCTCAATAGAGAAATAGAAGATTTTGTTTCTATATTTGCTTCAGATAAAGATAACCCTAAACTCTCACAATATATTTTAATAGATTCACGACAACTACATGAAACCATTATTCTACTCAGCCCTACTAATTCTCGAAAAGAAACAAATGATTTTTCATTCAAAGGATGATTTTTTGGAATGACAAGGACGAGCTCTTCACTATACAAAAGGGTGTTTGTTAATGTGTCTGGAATTTGAGCACTACGTGTAATCCCAAAATCAATATTTTTGTCAACGATTTGATTTACGGCAACTTCGGATTCTACAATTTTCACTACGATGTTGGGATAATGTTGTTGAAACTTCATAATATAAGGTGTTAAATAAGTAAGGTCCTCTAATAGACCTCCTATAGTAATCACACCTCTTTTTACACCCTTTAATTCAAAAATTTCATTATAAACGTCATCAAATTGTTGCATGATAAATTTTCCTTTATCAAATAGCAGCTTACCCGCTTCTGTCATTTTGATACCTCTTCCAACTCGATGAAACAAAGGTGTATCAAGTTCACCTTCTAACACACGTATTTGTTGACTTAAAGTCGGCTGTGAAATACCTAGAACTTCCGCAGCTTTAGTAAAACTATTATTATTACAAACTTGAATAAAATACTCTAAATGACGTAACTCCATTCTTGATACCCACTCTCCGCTTTATGAAAGATTTATAATGAAAAGGACGATATGTATACGT
>NZ_JBNLYC010000204.1:0-6377 GCF_050172015.1 Bacillus sp. GMa5/1
TTTGGGATTATCCTTCTCATTTATTATGCGCATCTAACCACGAAATTAAATCTTTAAATACTTCATCCTTATTTACTTCATGAAACATTTCATGTCTACCATTTTCATATAAACGTAGTGTCACGTCTTTCACACCACATTTTTTATAGTTTTCATATACTTCTTTTACACCTTTCCCCATATCGCCAACAGGATCACGATCACCAGAGAATATATGTATTGGAAGATTCTTTGGCGTCTTCTTGTATTCTTCTAGTTTATTTACTTCTAATACACCAGAAAATAATTCTCGGTAAAAACTCGTCGTACAAATGAAACCACATAACGGATCCGCAATATATTTATCAACTTGATTATTATCTGAAGATAACCAATCAAATTTTGTACGATTTGGCTTAAAGTTCGAATTGAAGTTTCCGAAAGATAAAAAGTTTAACATTGGACTTTTCGTTTTTGCCCCGCGCAACTTCATTTCGATTGTTGCTACTTTATGACCAATAACTCCTAAAAGCCCTGGATTTCCACCTGTTCCTGAAATCAGAAATCCATCATATAATTCGCCTCTAAGTTGTACAGCACGTCTTGATAAAAAAGAACCCATACTATGTCCAAGTAAAAACAAAGGACTTGACTGCTCTTCTTTTATCCTTTCTGAAACAAAGATAACATCCGATACAACTTGATTCCACCCTATATTTGGTTCAAAATGACCATAATCTTCTTCTTTTTTTACTGTTTTCCCATGTCCTTTATGATCATGCGCATAAACACCATACCCTGCTTCCAATAAAGCATCCACAAATTCTGTATACACCCCTGCATGCTCTGTCATGCCATGTGCAATTTGAATAATTCCTCTCGGATCTCCTTCTGGTAACCACTTACGCAAATAAATTTCCGATCCATCCAATGCCGTAACGAAACTTTCCTGTACATTCATTTCGTCAGCTCCCAACTCTATTATGTATACCTTTAAGAGAAATGAATATCCATTCACTTTTCTTATTTTATATTATATGTAATTGCTTTCATTATGACAAATGATGTATTTTTCAGACTTGCTTTCAAACTGATCTCTTGACGAACCTAAAATAAAATTATATAGTTACTTACATAAAGTAACTATATAATTTTTAGGAGGTTTCTACTATTATGATGCCATCATTATTTTTAGCACATGGTTCGCCTATGCTCGCTATTCAAGATACAGACTATACACGATTTTTAAAAACACTTGGAGAAACATATAAACCGAAAGCAATTGTTATTTTCACTGCTCACTGGGAAAGTGAAGTATTAACGATTTCCTCATCAGATAACGAGTATGAAACAATTTATGATTTTGGAGGTTTTCCCCCTGAGTTATACGAAATCAAATATCGTGCGAAAGGCTCTTCTAGCATTGCATCTATGTTAGAAACAAAATTTAAGAACAAAGGTATTTCAGTCCATCATAATATGACGAGAGGTTTAGATCATGGTTCATGGACACTCCTGCACCGCATATATCCAGAAGCAAATATTCCTGTCGTGCAAATATCAGTCAATCCATTCCTTTCTGCAAAAGAACAATTTAAAATTGGAGAAGCACTTAAAGGACTCGGACAAGAAGATATTTTAGTAATCGGGAGTGGTGTTACCGTCCATAACTTACGAGCTTTGAAATGGAATCAAACTACACCTGAAAAATGGGCAATTGAATTTGATGATTGGATTATTAAACATATGCAGCATAACGATAAAGATGCATTGTTTAATTGGGAGAAAAATGCTCCTCATGCACAATTAGCAGTACCAAGAGCAGAACATTTTGTTCCTTTATTTATCGCTATGGGAAGTGGTGAAAATAGCGGTGAAGTCATTCACCGTAGTTACGAGCTTGGTACATTAAGTTATCTTTGTCTTCGATTTTAAAGAAAAGGATGAAGCACATGCTGCTTCATCCTTTTTCTTTTTCATTCACTTAGTTAACTAACTTCCAAATGTCGTTTCTCTGATACCTCTTCGTTCTTATTATGAAAATAAACCCAGATACACGCAATAAATAATAGTGATGATGTAGAGAGGAAAACATATTGGAAGCCTGCATGTGCTGCAATTTGTCCCCCGAGCACTGGACCAATCATATTTCCTAAAAACTGAAATGATTGATTATATCCAAATATCCGTCCCGTAACATGGGTTGGTGTATGTTGTTTTAGTAGAGTTTGTACAGAAGGTAATAATCCTGCTTGTGCGATACCTAATAAAAATCGAAGAATTAATAGTTGCCAAGCTGAGGTTACAAATGCTTGCGGGATAAAAATAATTCCTGCAGCAAATAACGCTACAACTAACGTTTTTTGAGGACCGATATGATCTGATAATCTTCCTAGTCTTGGTGCTGCCAAAATAACGGCTAATCCTGTTGCTGACATAACTGCTCCCGCAATTGTTTCAATATGTGCAGTATGAGGACCTACTAAATTTTTCACGTACAATGTAACAATTGGTTGAACTGACATATTAGCAAGTTGAATAATAAATGTTGTTACAAATAAACTAATAATTAAATGCTTCGCTGGGACCATCGTCCATACTTTTTTCGGCTGTGTTTTTTTTGCTTGAGCAGAGTGATTTTCTTCATGCAAGAAGAAAAAAACGATGAGAAAGGAAAGGAATAAAAAAGCTCCTGTAACAAGAAAGACATGACGCATTCCAATTAACTCAGACAAATATCCACCAAGTAATGGACCAAGTAAAGAACCGCTCACGCCACCAGTTGAAATTGTAGAAATTGCCCATCCTGAATGTTCTTTCGGAGTTTCTGCTGCAATAAATGTCATTGCGGTTGAAAGGAAACCAGATACTGCTCCCATTAAAAATCTTAGTGCGACTAATTGATATACATCCGTTACAAACCCCATAAGCGTCATAATAATCGCCATACCGAGGCTAGCACGAATAAGCATCAGTTTCCGTCCATGTATATCACCAAGCTTTCCCCATATTGGCGATACGATCGCACCCATTAAAAATGTTACACCAAATGCAAGTCCCGACCACTGTGCAATACTTGAAGTGCCAGTTACTCCTAATTCCTCAATATAAAAAGATAAGAAAGGAATTACTAAACTCATACCGGCTGCAGTGGTAAAACAACCTAGCCAACAAATCATTAAATTTCGTTTCCAGCTGGCCATTTTCACACCTTCTTTCTTTAGATACCCATTCTACACCCTTTCTTGTAAAAAGTTTAGTAATTTGCTTTTTATGCAAGATTTACTACAAAACCCGCTATTTTCTAGTAAAAACCACTACATCTCTACATCATTTTCATAATAAAACCAACTCCTCTATATGAAGTTGGTTACTTATTATCTATCGGTATTAAACGAGCATTACAATTTCTCTCGTAAAACTCAATGGGACCTGCTTGTCCAATAATCGCATATTCATATCCATCTTGCTTCATATTATATAAACAATGATACAATAATTCTTTTCCTACACCTTTCACACGATTTTGTTTCGCTATGCCCATTGGACCAAACAATCCTTTCTTTCCTCTCACTACATCGTAACAGGCGAAACCAACTATTACTTCCTCCTGCTGTGCAATATAGATAGGTAACTTTTCATTATATGTCCGAAATCCGTAATCAACCGACTGTAACCACCGTTCACAAAATTCAGCCGCCACAAATCGTGATAACTTATCAAAATCAGAAGGACTAGCTCTTCTTACATGACAAAATAATGTGTTATAAGTAGGTTTAAAACTATTTAAATCAACCGCTAAGTCTCTCGGTGCAGCTGTAATACGTAATATATCTTCTTGCATTTGTGTATGTATAAATTCGCCAATATCTGTATCTACACGAAATAACGCATACATAATATGTCCTTCATTGATTACTACTTGCTGAAAGCGTTCCATACGTTTCTTCGCTATTTGTAAAATTTCTATCGCCTTATAAGATAGTTTATATTGCCCTATTTTTTTATACTCTTGATTATGTAAATCGAATCGTTTTCGTAACGAAAGTTTTTCTGAAAAATCTGGACCGACTTTATGAAACAAATACATATATAACTCAGCGCAAACTCCTGTACCTTCTTTACACATACCTATAAACAGATGGACCGGGTGAATTATGTTATACTCACTCTCTTCTGCTGCAATCTCCAATATTTTATGCACACGTTTTGTAAATTGAAATTCCTCCATATGTGTTTCCACCCTCTACGAATTTACTAACAAACCGTAACCATAAATAATTGAAACAATTACACCCACTACTAATATACCTGGAAGTAAATTTGCCACTTTAATTTTAATAAATCCGAGTAAGTTTAATCCGATAGCAGATATCATAATGCCGCCCGTAGCCGTCATCTCCACTATAAATTGGTTCATTAATTCTTTTGGGACAAAACTATTAATTTGTGTTGCAAAAACTGCAATACCACCTTCATATAAAACAACTGGAATCGCCGAAAATACTACGCCAATTCCTAGAGTTGTCGTTAATATAATAGAAATAAATCCATCGATAATTGCCTTGGTAAATAAAATATTATGATTTCCGCGAATCCCACTGTCAAGTGCACCAAGTATCCCCATCGCACCAATTGCAAAAATTAAAGTAGCTGTTACAAAACCTTCTGATATGCTTCCTTTCCCCTTCGATCCAACTTTATTTTCTAGCCAATCCCCTAAATGTTTTAACTTTTCTTCTAATTGTAACCATTCTCCAATTACCGTACCAATCACTAAACTCAGTATGACAACAAGAAAGTTTTCACTTTTTAATGCCATTTGAAGCCCAAGCACAGTAACCGCTAAACCGATTGCGTGCATTATCGTCCCTTTCATACTTTCTGGAATCCTACTAAATAATTTACCAAGTAAAGTACCAAATATAATACAAATCCCATTTACAACTGCTCCTAATATAACCATTTCTCATTCTTCACCCTTCGAATTCTTTATTTCTATATTTTGGTTTATACATTGATTTACAGGTTATCTATATGTTAACTTAATATTGAGAATATTAACAAATGTTTTCCGCTACATAACCCGCTGTTTTTTTGTAACTTTAATTACCTTTAATAGATTCAGTGTTAATTTAATTGCGGGATAATATTAAAAGGGAAGGTATATATGAAAACTTTACTAAAACGATTTTTGTTAATAGCCTTTTTCATTACACCGATTGTTTTATTAATCAATTACTCTTTTATTTCAAAAGCAAAAGACAAACACGATTTACAAAACAAATCTAGTAAAACCGCTTCAAAAAGCGAAAAGAAAATAGAAGACAAAGAAATCACACTCACCTTCTCTGGTGATACAATGTTTGATTGGCAATTACGTCCTATAATTGAAAAGAATGGGGCTGATTATCCATTCCAACATGTAAAAGAAGAAATAAAAAAAGCTGATATTTCTTTTGTGAATTTAGAATCGGCATTTACAACGAAAGAAAAGAAAGCACCTGGGCAATTGTTTTGGATTAAAAGTGATCCATCTACACTACAAGCTATTAAAAACACTGGATATGACATCGTAAATATTGGGAATAACCACACACTTGATTATGGGCAAGATGGATTATTAGATACGATTTCTCACGTAGAAAAATTAAAGTTCCCTTACATTGGAGCCGGAAAAAATGCAAAAGATGCATATACAGCACGAGAAATGACCGTAAAAGGGAAAAAGTTTAAATTTCTTTCCTTCGTTCGATTTATGCCTGATTCTAATTGGGTAGCTCGTGAGAATAAACCTGGCGTTGCGAATGGCTATGATTTAAATCTTGTAACAAAAACAATTAAAGAACAAAAACAAGATGCAGACTATTTAATCGTCTATATGCATTGGGGCGTTGAAAAATCAAACCGTCCGGTAGAATACCAAAAGCAATATGTACCTAAAATGGTTGAAGCAGGAGCTAACGCGATTGTCGGAAGCCATCCACATTGGTTACAAGGGTTTGAGTATTATAATAAAGTTCCTATCGCTTACTCATTAGGTAACTTTTTATTCCCAAGTTATGTGAATGGAAAAAGCGCCGAAACTGGCGTATTAACTTTAACTTTTAAAGGAAAGGATGTCCAAATGTCATTCAATCCTTATATCATTCGCAACAACCAAGTTTCCCCTGTAAATGAGGAAGAAAAGAAAAAAGCTCTTCAATATTTACAAACAATTTCAACTGATGTAGAAATTGATGATACAGGGAAAATAAAAAATAAACGAAACTAGACAGCTCAAGATCTATTTCTCTGTAATCTACTTTACAGAATAGGTGATAAACATGCTGAAAAACTTATTAGAAAATGTAAGTTTGTTAGAAAATATTTATAAAATGTCTATAGCCGTTCTACTT
>NZ_JBNLYC010000205.1:0-6359 GCF_050172015.1 Bacillus sp. GMa5/1
TATATTGTTAACTTTTTTAAAAATAAGGTTAAATTCGTTGACAACTTTTTTGAAAAGCACTTTATTGACATGAGTTTTAGAATGTTGTTTCATAGTCATTGTATTGAAAAAAAACGGCTATCATGTCGAAAAGTAAAAGTTAAAAAAAGAAAGAATTTATACATATATCTTGTGTCTTATTTTGAAACGTAATACAATATATAGAGAAATCAAGAACGACATATAGAGAATATAGATTTGAGAGGGAGGGTCGGAAATGTTAGTTGCATATGATTCTATGACAGGAAACGTGAAGCGTTTCATTCACAAATTAAATATGCCGGCCGTTCAAATTGATGAAGATCTAGTAATAGATGAAGACTTTATTCTTATTACGTATACAACAGGTTTTGGAAATGTACCAGAACGTGTTTTAGACTTTTTAGAGCGCAATAATGAAAAATTAAAAGGCGTATCTGCAAGCGGCAATCGTAACTGGGGAGACATGTTCGGTGCAAGTGCTGACAAGATTTCTACTAAATATGAAGTGCCTATTGTATCAAAATTTGAGTTATCTGGAACAAATAACGATGTAGAATATTTTAAGGAAAGGGTGCGGGAGATTGCGACACATTGAACTGAATAATGAAATCACGCAAATGCAGGACGGTTTTTATCAGCTTCATAAAGATAAAGAGGCATTAGAAGTCTTTATGGAAGAAGCTAGAGAGAATACCGTTCCTTTTAATAGCGTGGCAGAGCGAATGGAGTATATGAAAGAACATGATTACTATTACAACGTTCTGGACGAGTATAGCTTGGAGGAAGTAGAGGAAGTATATAACATCGCTTATGGTGAAAACTTCGAGTTCCAATCTTATATGGCAGCATCTAAGTTCTACAAAGATTATGCGTTAAAAACGAATGATCAAAAACAATACTTAGAAAGCTATGAAGATCGTGTAGCAATTGTTTCATTATACTTAGGACGCGGTGATGTTTCGAAAGCAAGACAATTCGCAAGCATGATTGTAAAACAAAACTACCAACCAGCGACACCAACCTTTTTAAATGCGGGAAGAAGCAGAAGAGGAGAAATGGTGTCTTGTTTCTTGTTAGAGATGGATGATAGCTTAAATTCAATTGGCTTTAACATTAATACTGCGATGCAATTATCAAAAATCGGCGGGGGAGTAGCTTTAAACTTATCTAAGCTACGCGCACGTGGTGAGCAAATTAAAGGTATCGACAACGCTGCAAGTGGCGTAGTACCTGTTATGAAATTGCTTGAAGATTCGTTTTCATATGCGAATCAGCTTGGCCAACGAAAAGGTGCCGGTGCAGTATATTTAAACATTTTCCATTGGGATATTATTGAATTCCTTGATACAAAAAAAATAAATGCCGATGAGAAGAGCCGTATTCAGTCTCTATCAATCGGAATTATCGTTCCAAGTAAGTTCTTTGAGCTTGCTGAGAAAAACGAACCTTTCCATGTTTTCGCGCCTTATACGGTTTATAAAGAATATGGCAAGCATTTAGATGATATTGACATTGATGAAATGTACGATGAATTAATGAGCAATCCGAAAGTGAAGAAGAAGCCACTAGATATTAGTGCACGTGATATGCTTATTAAAATCGCTATGATTCAGCTTGAGTCTGGTTACCCATACTTAATGTTTAAATCAAATGCAAATAATCAACATCCATTGAAGGATATTGGAACTGTGAAGATGTCGAACTTATGTACAGAAATCTTCCAGCTTCAAGAAACTTCAGAAATAAATGATTACGGTACAGATGACATTATCCGTCGTGATATTAACTGTAACTTAGGATCGTTAAATATTGTAAACGTAATGGAAAATAAAGAAATTCGTGAAGCAGTTCATGCGGGAATGGAAGCTTTAACAGCTGTTTCTGATATGACGATTATTCCGAATGCACCAACTGTGAAAAAAGCAAATGACGAGCTTCATTCAGTTGGACTTGGAGCAATGAACTTACACGGATATTTAGCAAAAAATAAAATCGCTTATGAAAGTGCAGAAGCGAAAGAATTCGCTCGTACATTCTTTATGATGTTAAATTACTATTCTATTGAGAAAAGTATGGAAATCGCTACAGAAAAAGGCGAGACATTTAAAGACTTCGATAAATCTGATTATGCGAATGGCACATACTTCGAAAAGTATGAAACGACAGATTACAGTCCTGTAACTGAAAAAGTTCAGCAACTATTTGAAGGAATTCATATTCCGACAAAAGAAGATTGGACAAGTTTAAAAGAGCAAGTGCAGAAGAATGGTTTATACAACTCATATCGTCTTGCCATTGCTCCAACACAATCAATCAGTTACGTTCAAAATGCAACTTCAAGCGTAATGCCGATCGTAAGTCAAATCGAATCAAGAACATATGCGAATGCGACAACATATTATCCAATGCCGTATTTATCAAAAGATACGTTCTGGTACTATAAATCTTCTTACGATATGAATCAGTTTAAATTAATTGATTTAATCGCAGAAATTCAAGAACATATTGACCAAGGAATTAGTACAATTCTTTACGTTAATAGTGATATTTCAACACGTGAATTAGCACGTTACTACATCTATGCACATAAAAAAGGCTTAAAGAGTCTGTATTATACGAGAACACGTAAATTAAGCGTGGAAGAGTGTGTGGCTTGTACCGTTTAATGGCATATTGCCATACTAAATGAATAACCCAATAGTATGAGCAGGGTTATGAACCCTGCTCATACTTGGTTTGTTCTACTAAACGGTTAGCTTTTCATTGTTAGATGGAAATTTAACCGTTCAGTAGAACAATAATAGATATAGGGGTGATTCAATGCGCGCTGTTAACTGGAATAAAAAGGAAGATGATTTCAGTTTAATGTTTTGGAAGCAAAACATCGCTCAGTTTTGGACAGAAGAAGAAATCGCGGTTTCGTCTGACAAAAATACTTGGGTGCAATTATCGAAAGAAGAGCAAATTGCTTATAAGCGTGTATTAGGTGGTTTAACACTTTTAGATACGAAACAAGGTGGCGAAGGAATGCCACTTGTACTTGTTCATCTTGAAAATTTACAAGCGAAAAGTGTATTAGCTTTCATGGGAGCTATGGAAGAAGTACATGCGAAAAGTTATAGTCACATTTTCACAACATTAGCTACAGAAGAAGAAATTGATGATATTTTTGACTGGGTAGACAATCATCCGTTACTTGAGAAAAAAGCTGGTATTATTACTAGTTACTATCGTCGTTTATTAAAGCCTGAAGTAACGAAAAAAGAGTTATACATGGCAATGGTAGCAAGTGTGTTCTTAGAAAGTTACTTATTCTATAGTGGATTTTTCTATCCACTTTACTTAGCTGGTCAAGGTAAACTGACGGCAAGTGGTGAAATTATTAACCTTATTATCCGTTAACTTATGGCGGCTTTTGGTAGAGATACCAATTGAAAAACCCTTTTAATTGCTGGGACCCCCTATTGTAAATTTATCTGTATTATTATTGATGAATATATGCATTCAGGTTATTCTCTAACTATCAATAGATGGAAAGGAGAATAGCTGATAGGGCAATCAGCAGCGAAGCCTTTATCTAGCGATAACATGTACGGAATTTACTATTTAAAAATCAATGGGAAGTATTATATTGGTAAAGATGTGAACGTTTCAAATTTAAAACGAATTAGGGAACATATGTGGATGTTAAAGAGTGGTACACATTATAATAGGTATTTACAAGCAGTATACTGTAAATATGAATCCACTTTAGAATATGGAATTCTAGAGGAAATAGAATGTTCATTGGAAGAATTGAGTGAGATTGAGCAACAGTATATTTGGCTGTATGATTCTTATAATAATGGCTATAACTTGACGTTAGGCGGAGAAGGATTGGGTGGAATTAAATTCACTGAAGAACAATTAGAGAAGAAAAGGCAACGTGTTATAGGTGAAAAAAATCCACAATCAAAAATTACAGATGCACAATTTTTTGAGATTGTAGAACTACTAAAGTGCGGAAAGACAAATCCAGAAATTGCTGATATGTATAATCTTCATCCTAATTATGTATCTTTAATTCGACATAAGAAACGTTATAAATATCTTTGGGGAAAAGTGCAAAATTATATGCCGGTTAAATCTGAACACCAACTGAAAACAAGGGGACGTGTGACTCTTGAAATGTTTTTGGACATCGTTCAGATGCTACAAGCCGGTGAATCTAATGCATCCATTGAAAGAAAACATGGGTTATCGAGCGGCACAGGAAGCCGTATCAGACATCGAAAACTGTATAAACAGTGGTGGGTGCGATACGTAGATAAAGGAACGTTCAACGACTATCCCAATGGCGGTGAAATTCCGCAAGAGGAGTAGGGCCAAGCGGTGGGTGAGAATCCCTTAAATCGAAATGGAGGGCTACCTGAGAAGGTAGATGATATAGTCTCTTCTTACAGGAAACTGTAAGCTGTATAAACGGCATAGGAGTAGCGAACTTATGTGAAGGTAAAGGATGAGTCAATTCACGGCGTATTCGTCGGTATTTTAGCACAACAAATCTTCGCAGAACTTTCTGCAGAAGAGCAACAAGAAGTGCAAAAAGAAACACAAGAGTTATTAATGGAACTATATGAAATTGAAATGGCCTATACAGAAGAAATTTACACTTCTATCGGTCTTGTAGAAGATGTAAATCGTTTCGTTCGTTACAATGCGAATAAAGGGCTTATGAACTTAGGACTTGAGCCGAAGTTTGAAGAAGAAGAAATTAACCCAATCGTTTTAAATGGTTTACGTACAGATACGAAAAACCATGATTTCTTCTCTGTAAAAGGAAATGGTTACGTAAAAGCAACGAACGTTGAAAAGTTAGCTGACGATGACTTCGTGTTTAACTTTTAATATAGGATTATAAAGAAAAGCTGTCTTATTGATTGATAAGACAGCTTTTCTTTATAATTTTGTTTACATAACACTATTATTTTTGTATAGCGATTTATATTTGGGAAGTTCTATTCGGTTAACGGATAGAACTTTTTTGTAATTAAATGGGTATTTACAAACCTTTTGTATCAGTGTATTATTTAACTAGTACACCGATACAAAAGGAGGGAAGAAATGAAAATAGAGTTTTCTCCAAATACACCAATTTACATTCAGGTAATGGAATACATAAAAAAAGAAATCGTAACAGGACATTTATTGCCTGGTGATAAAATTCCCTCTGTCCGTGAATTAGCGAGTGAATTACAAGTTAATCCAAATACGATTCAGCGTACATTTCAAGAGCTAGAACGGGATGGAGTTGTTGTCACACGTAGAGGAATGGGACGGTATGTAACGAATGAAGGGGAGAAAATTATGGAGCTGCGAAAAGAGATGGCGAAAGAATTACTTCATTCTTTTATAGATGGAATGGACAATTTAGGTTTTTCAGAAGAAGAAATTCTTACAATTCTTCGTTCTTCATTACATGATAAGAGGGAGGAGAGCCAATGACAGAGCTATTGAAAATAGAAAACTTATGGAAGAGATACGGATTAAAAGCAGTGATCCGTGAATTAAACATAGAGATTACGGAAGGGAAAATCGTTGGGCTTGTTGGAGATAACGGGAGCGGGAAAACGACGTTATTGAAAATGATTGCAGGCTTGCAACACCCTTCTGAAGGTAGTATTACAATAGACGGTAAAAAGGTAGGATTACAGACGAAAGAAATCGTTTCATTTATGTCCGATAAGCCAGTCTTTGATGATTGGATGACTGTAAAAGATGCTTTATTTTTTTACCGAGATTTTTATAAAGACTTCGATATTCAAAAAGCGGTAGATACGATTGCAGAATTTAAAATACCGTTAGAAGAAAAAATTACAGCATTGTCAAAAGGTATGGTTGAGAAGCTGCAGATTATTTTAACGTTTTCTCGAAAAGTGAAGCTATACGTACTGGATGAGCCGTTGGGCGGGATTGATCTTGTTTCTAGAGAACATGTACTTGAGCTAATACTTAAATTTTATCGTGAAGATTGTACGCTACTTATATCGACTCATTTAATAAGAGAAATCGAAAATATATTCGATGAAGTAATCTTTTTGAAAGATGGAGAAATAATATTGCATGAAAATGTGGAAGAACTACGATTTCAAAAGGGTAAAGCAGTACATGAGCTGTTTAAGGAGGCCTATGAGAAATGAGTCAGCTTTTTCGTTATCTGTATAATTGTAATAAGAGAAAGATAGCCATTATTTACTTTGGTTTTATTACAGTTTCATTCATTCTTTTATTTAATATGAAAGGAGTTTCAGGAGTTAGAATTTCAGGTAGGCAAGATATAATTATTATTATATTCTTTA
>NZ_JBNLYC010000206.1:0-6343 GCF_050172015.1 Bacillus sp. GMa5/1
CAAAAGTGTAATGATTAGTCTATGACCTGTGTCAATTAACCTTATGACAATATGTAACTAGAAAATATGATATGGGATAGATAACAATTGAATTAAGGCAAGTGATTCGTGCAAGTACAATGAATCAATCTTGCTTTTACAAATAATTCAATTGAGGTGAAAAAAATGAATAAGAAAAGAATAATTGCAATGGTTAGTACAGCTTTATTAGTCACAGGATATGTAGAAGTAGGAAAGGCTCAAACAATAGCAGTCGAAAATTCAGGTCAATCAATCCAAAAAAATATAGTTAAATCCATACAATCACAGGCTTACCCATTAAAAACGATAGAGCCGTCAAAAAAATTTGAGGATTTAAAACCACTTAAGAAAATGATTGGGAGCGCACAATATGTAGGTTTAGGGGAGAATACTCATGGAAGCTCTGAAATTTTCACTATGAAGTTTCGCCTTGTGAAATATTTGGTTACTGAGATGGGTTTTACAAATTTCACAATGGAAGAAGATTGGGGAAACGGCTTAAAGCTAAATGAATATATCCAAACAGGAAAAGGAAACCCTAGAGAATTTTTAAACTTGTTATATCCTACTGATGAAATTATAGCCATGATTGAGTGGATGAAAGATTATAATGCTGATCCATCCACTAAAAAAAAGATCCAATTTATTGGGCTCGACTTAAAGGAGTTGGACCAAGGTTGCTTTAATAAAGTAATTGATTATGTAAGGCTGCATCGACCAGATTTGCTGGCAGAAGTAGAAGAAAATTATAAAGAATTGCCGTCTTTTACTGGAAGTTTACAGGAATATATGAAACTTGCTCCTGAAATAAAAGAAAAGTTCAAAGGAAATGCTGAGAGAGTATCCCAATTACTAAAAGATGAGAATGAGCAAGCCAACACAAAAATAGTTTCACCCGAGTACATCTGGGCGAAAGCAACGGCAAGTGCAATAGAGAAATTTACAACAATGCTAATTCCTAACGACCATCCAAGTCTGTTAAAGTTACATGAGCAATACATGGCCGATCATGCAATGTGGGCGCAAGAAACATTCGGTGGTAAAACGATGGTATGGGGACACAATATTCATATAGCTAAAGGAATTATCGATGATGAATCATACCCTTATGCTGCGGGGCAGTTTTTGAAGGAACGTTTAGACAATAATTATGTCACAATTGGTAGTACAACTACGGGGGGGAATTTCACCTTATACAGTGAATATGATCCTTCCACTGGAGGTAAAATTACATCGCGTGCGATTCCACAAAATGTAAATAGTTTCAATTATACCCTCGGAAAAGTACCATATAACATGTTTTTATTGGATAACCGTCACCTTAAAGGACCAGCAGAGAAGTGGGTTAAAGCAAAAAGACCATTACTAAGTATAGGGGCACAACTCTTCCCCAACGAATCGGCATACTTTGATAAGTCATTGCTTGAGCAATTTGATATTATTTTTCATATTCGAAAAACAAGTCCATCTCATATTAAATAAAAGTACAAAACAATCCCGTTCTTGCAGATGTAAGAACGGGATTGTTTTATGGTGATTCATATAAGCATCTTTTTTAACCAGAAGTAGGTTACTCTCCCCTTTTTATCATCATTTAAAAATGTCATATGACACTTTTACACTAGTGAGAATGACAAAAAAAGCAGTACAATTCGGTTATTACATAGATAGGAGCGAGAACTTTATGAAATCAAGATTCATCCAGAATGGTTATTTTTTATTGCTAACTTTCGTTACAGGGTTGTTTTATTTTTGTTTTTATCTAATAGCTCTGCTATTCAGTTTCACCCTTTCATTTACGGTAATTGGGATTCCACTAGTTATACGCGTACTACAGACTACGACACCTTTTATCCAATTCGAGCGCATACAGACGAAAATTTATACAGATATTTCAACAGACTCTTATGATAAAAGTATAACAATAGATACATCGAACTGGGCTCAGGTGAAATTAGTGCTTACAGATCGTCGTACTTGGTCTGCTGTCTTTTGGTTAATGCAGAAATTAGTGATTGGCATTTTCAGTCTCATTAGTGCAATCATTTTTTATGTAATACCACTTATGCTCCTGTTGGCACCACTACTGTATCGCTACATTGAAATGAATATTATTTTCATACAGATAGATACGTTTTCCAAGTCACTTTTTGTAATGTTTATGGGTATAGTATTTACCGCCATAAGTATTAGAATAGTAGATGGTTGGACAAAGAAAATTGGGGGCTATACACGTAGCATGATTCGGCAACTAAATCGATAGAAGTTTGCCTTCTGTGAGAGAATTGCAGTGTAAAATTAAAAAGTATAACAATGTATGAAGGATTAATTTATAATATAGGAAGTAAAAAGGTAGGCTACTTAGGGGGTAAATGACTTGTTAGATATGGTTAAGTATTGGTTTTGGTACGATTGGATTATGTTAGGGATACGTCTACTTACTAGTGTGTCTATCATCCTAGCTACATTAAATTTTCAGGATGGTTTAACATTACCACTTTGGATTATTATTCTTTGGGAAATTATTGCCTTCTCTGTTCCATGGGTAGCCTTACTATTCAATTATAAATATTATTTGTTCACAGAAATACTGCTATATGGTGGACAATGTATATATTTAACCTCATTATTTCCGGAAGCTTACAACATATTTCTTATATCAGTGTTTCTAATTGCTGCGAATAGTAAGCATTTGTCCTATTATTGGACAGCTCCAATAACAGTTTTTATAACGACTGGAATTTTCTATGCGGTTGCGCCAAGTAATAGCTATTGGGTTATGGTCACCTATTATGGATTCGCATATGTAATGGGCTTCGCTTTTCATTTATTAATCGTCAATCATAAACAAAATGAATCAATTCGTAAACAAAACGCGGTACTTGAGCAATATATGTCTCAGATTGAACGCATCACACTGGCGGAAGAACGGAACAGACTGTCGAGTGAGCTTCATGATACAGTTGGTCACGCTTATACTTCTATTATTATGGGGATGGAAACGTTGCGCACCGAACTTGCTACTGAAATGGGTATACAGAGGCTAGATTCTCTGCTTGAAATGGGACGGAAAAGCATCGAGGACGTGAGAGGTTACCTACATCAAATGGATTCTCCATGTCAATCTCCTTCCTTGATTCAATCTCTACAAAATCTTGGAGCCGAATTTCAGGAGCACGCTCAGGTAAATGTAAGTTTTAGGACATTCGGAGAGGAATATCAACTATCTCGGCAAGCGAAGATCACATTCGTTCGTTGCTTACAGGAGTCCCTTACGAATGCAGTACGTCATGGTCAAGGGACTGAAATTATAGTTTCATTGCAGTTTGAACAACAATATACGAGGTTAGAAGTTCAAGATAATGGAAAAGGAAATGTAGAATGGCAGGAAGGCTTCGGTATGAATGCGATGAAAGAACGGGCAATGAACTTGCAAGGTCATTTGTCTGTATATACAAAGCCAGAGGAAGGAATGCTTGTTACATGCACCATACCGCGACAAACTGAAATAAAAGATGGACTTATTCGTTTGTTAATTGTAGACGATCAGCCATTTGTCCGGGAAAGTTTGAGGACACTACTCGATAGATATGAAGATTTAAATGTAGTCGGTTTAGCTGAGGATGGCAATGAAGCCATCGATTTGTGTGGGCGCCTTCAACCCCATGTTATACTTATGGATTTAGATATGCAGCACATGGATGGAATCGAAGCAACCAAAAAGATTAAGCAACAATGGCCACATATCCGCGTATTGATTTTTACAACGTTTCAAGATACCGAACAGGCAGTGGAATCACTTCGCAACGGTGCGGATGGTTTTTTACTTAAATCTATTGAAACGTTGGAGCTAGCCAATACGATCCGACTTATTCACAAAGGTGGCACACTAATTGATCAGGGAATGTCTCACAAAATATTTGAGAAGTTTGATGAGAAAAAAGAGACACCACAATCAAAAGCAACCGCTTATGAGCTAACAGCTAGGGAAATAGAAATATTACAGCTAGTAGCAAAAGGACTTCGTTACACTACCATAGCATCAAGGTTATATTTATCGAATGGTACGGTCAGAAATTATGCTTCCACAGCTTATACAAAGCTAGGAGTCAGTAACAAAGAAGAAGCTGTTCAAAGGGCTCTAGAAATTGGAATTATTGAATAAAAAAGTGTTTTTTGTTTCTTTACAGCAAGATGAAATGTAGTTACAAAATACATAGAGGATAAACTTATGAATTTAATTGGATATCATTTTTTATAGGTAAATTTCTTGAAAAATTTAACCCTGTTTAAAAAATTTAAATAGCGTTGCTACATATTGAATGTAGCAACGCTATTATTTTCTATATTAGAAATTAGACATCTTTATTATTGCTATAGGGAAGGCTGTTTCAGGTCTTTTCACATGAAGATTCCTCTAAGCCAAATGCCCCCTCCCTAATACACTTGTTGCCTCTGAAAATAACTATTTAAAAATATGGTTGCTAATTTCCTTTCAATCTTCCTTGCACCCAAGTGGCAATATTATTTATAACATACTCTGGGATATTAGCAGGCTATAATATTCATTCGATTGACTTAATTCTCCATCTCCTTCTGTAAAGAAGTGATTTCACTTTCGATACAGTCGATAATTAATGTTATCTCTCTCTTAATTGTTCTTTCCAAAAAGGATTATCTATCATTCTTTATGAATAACATCATTACATTGATCTTTTTTTCGAGAGTACAATTCCTTTATATAATTGAACTGTAATCAAGTAATAAATCGAGTAAATTACTACAAAAATAACAAGTGGTAAGCAAATACGAGAGTACGGATCGATTAAAATAGGACTAAACATGTTCATACCAAATAATATATGAGTAATCCCGACAATTGCTGGGAATAAAAATATGAAGTATAACTCTTTATAGATTGAGTTTGTTAATAATTCTCGGCGGACAACAATTTTACGAAACGTTTGATAACGTGCCACATCTTTTGATGCTCCCGACAGAACTTTAAACATTAAGCAACTTGCCATCGTTGCTAAAAATGCAACTCCAACGAAGAACTCCATAAACATTAGTCCGCTAGCAAAATTATGACTCACAATATTGTGACGAAAAACCGGGAAAATAATAATAACTAGTTACTATTATTATTTATTTGTCACTTTTAAAGCATCTAACACTATCTTGGTTGCTTCTGCAATAAGCTTATCATCGTATTTAGCATCCTCTTTATCATGATTAGAAAGTATCGCAAGAACAATTGGTTTTTTATTTGGTGGCCAAATAATTGCGATATCATTTCTGGTTCCATAAGATCCCGAGCCAGTCTTATCAGCTACTTCCCATCCTCCTGGAACTCCGGCACGAATTAAGTTGTCTCCGGTAGTATTCCTTTTCATCCAATCTATTAATAAATCCCGTTTCTCAGTTGAAAGTACATCTCCTAGCGTAAAAGCCTGAAGACTAGTAGCTAATGCCTTTGGGGTACTAGTATCACGTACGTCTCCTGGAGGCACTTCGTTTAATTCTGGTTCAAAACGTTCAGGATTTGTAACGGTGTCTCCTACTTCTCTTAGTGATTTTTTGAATTCACTAGGTCCACCTAATTGTTTAAGAATAAGATTTTGTGCAGTATTATCACTATATCGAAGAGAAGCATCTGCAAGCTCTTTCAGGGTCATACCACTATCAACATACTTTTCTGTAATTGGATTGTAATTAACAAGATCTTCACGGGTATACAAAACTCTTTGATTTAGATCTTCTATTGATTTCTTTTGTAAAAGTACTCCCACAGCTAAAGCTTTGTGGGTAGATGCGTATGCAAACCGTTCATCTGATTGATAAGTAACGGTTTGATTCGTATCAGTGTCCAATGCATAAATACCGAGTTTAGCATCAAATTCTTTTTCAAGTTTAACAAAAGAATCATTACCAGTAATTTCTTGTTTGATTTGATTTGTTTGTTTCGTTTGTTTAGGTAATTCAGATTGAGTATTACCATCGGAACAGCCTATAAGCGTTGCACATGAAAGAAATACTACAGGTACCATCTTTTTGTAATGTAAAATGTTAAAAAACTTGTTTAAGACTATCATACATTTTCAACCTCTTTCAAGAATATATGTTTTTTTAGGTGTTATACATATCGATACAATTAAAGAGTGTATCGGATATCACTCTCTTGCATCTCACTTTTCATAAAATGAGTGAACTATCATGAACCCCTGTTTTATACGTATACTTAATAGACAACCTAAATAACAAGTTTGTTCCATTTTTATCAGTAGTCGTATCTAGAAACCTAAAAAAGTCCATTTAGAAA
>NZ_JBNLYC010000207.1:0-6340 GCF_050172015.1 Bacillus sp. GMa5/1
ATCTATTACGCTATTATGTTCGCCTTATTTTTATTTTGTATAAAAATGTTATACCCGTTTACTTGTACTTGGATCATCTCTGCCGTTTGCTACTTTTTTACAAAAGGAGTTTTTTCTACAAATGAATCCATTGACTTTTGATTTATTTCTCCGGTATGAATCTGTACGACGTGCGGTGCGCTTGATACTTTAAACAATCGATCATAGATTTATAACGTTACTTGAAGCACTAGCCATTAAAAACTTGATAACTTGATAAACATAAATAAAATGATAATTATCATTTTATTTTTAGAGAAATCTCTTTTTAACATTCTCCTAATCATATGAAGCTAGTTCCCTTCATTTCTTAATATTTTCTTCGTCACTATAGCTATTAATATCATTATGAAACTAATAGCAAATATAGGTAAATAAATTTTCGTACTGAATCCTTCAAACATAAAACCATATACGACTTGCCCAATTGGTGCCATACATTGAGATACCGCTGTTATAAATGCCATCACTTTTCCTAGATTTTCATCTGGTGTTTTCTTTTGGACTACAGTAATCACATAAATGGATACAATTGTCATAATCATTGCGATTAGAAGAGAAGAAAGTATAAAGAGGATAAATGGTGGATAGTATCCTAAATTAAGAATAAACGGTGTAACTGATAGTGCCACTGGCATTACTAATAAAGCTATGATAAGCATCCAATTATATAATGTTTTCATCTGTAACTTTTTAGCAAAGAAACCGATTGACAATGCCCCTAATATGGTTGCAAAATCAATTAATCCCATTCCAATTCCATACATCGTATCGCTACTCTGCATAGTTACTCGTAACATAATAGGTCCTCCAACAACAAATAACGGTGTCAAAATTAAGTTTAGTAAAGCTGCAAGTAACATAGCCTTCAAAATAAAAGGTTGCTTTAAAACATAAAGAAAACCTTTTTTCATATCTTTTACAATTGCCGGTATGATATGGCTTTCTTGCGCTCTTTTTATAAAAGGTATTGTAATAAACATTTCTAAAATTGCAGATAAAAAGAAAGCAAGACAACTTGTTATTACGAGCATTTTCAAACCAATTATGCCATATAATATTCCTCCTAGTACAGGTGCAACTATATTAGATAATGCTTGCACACCATTTATGATACCGTTTGCTTGTTCTAACTTTTTCTCTGGAACTAATTGCGGAATACTTGCCATAACAACTGGTGAGTACATTGCACTAATGACTGCTAGTAAAAACATAATTGCTCCAATCAATAAAATAGATACCGATTCAGTTAATAACAAAACTATAAAACTTAATACAATAGCAGCGTTTATAAAATCCAAAATGACCATTACATTACGGCGGTTGAAACGATCTGCTATCGCTCCGCCAAGAGGAGCTAACAAAAACGGGATACTCGTTATGGCATATAACCCTGCAAATATATCGGCACGTCCTGTTATATCTAGCACATATAAAGACAGTGCAAAACGTAATAGTGTTGAACCTAAAATAGTAATAATTTGACCACTTACCATTAAGTGAAAATCTTTCAAGGAAGATTGAATACTTGCTGGCATCTTCATCACATCCTTCATTTAGTCTAGACCGACTGCCGGTCTATAACACTCAAACAGAAAAAAGCTATTTCTGTTTCATTAAAACCTCGATCATATAATCAAAGGACCCTTCTTTCGCTCCAACAGATACTTCCATCATTTTAATATAAGCCTTAGCTCTTCTCATCATTTCTTCCGGTTTCCACTGGAATAAACCATCATCAAATATGACTTGTGCTGAAGAGAGTAATAATTCAATTGTTTCTTGTGGGTATGGAGTAGAAAATATGCCTTCTTCTATTCCTTGCTCTAAAACTTCCGTTAATACAGGAGATAAATGTATAATGGATTGCACTAAACTTTTCTGATGCATTTCTGCATTATTTGGTTGATGGAATTGTTCAATCATTTTTTCTTTGACATCTCCTGATTTTGGTGATTGTTCCATTAAAATTTTAAATAACTTATCTAAAACGGGGATATCGGGATTGGAGACAATCCTTTTCGCCTTAGTGACATCCTCTTTAATAATCCTCATAATGATTTCATCCATTACTTCCTCCTTCGACTTAAAATAATGATAAAACGTCCCCTTTGCTATACCAATTTCTTTTAAAATATCATTCACGGTTGTTTTCGTATAACCTTTCGTAAGAAACAAACGCTCAGCTGTTTCTAAAATTTCCTTTCTACGCTCCTCATACTCCTTTACAATTCGCATTCAAGTTCTCCTTCCCATCAGACCGACTGTCGGTCTATTAAAATTATATGTTTAGTTTGCAAAAAGTTTCCTATTATCGTACATATACAACACCATACTTTCTATTTCCTTTATAAATTTTTATTTTTTAACGTCCGCTCAATTTGTTTAAAACGTATCTCATGTTTCTTATCGTCACCTTTCATTTTAGGAAAAGAACGATGCCTCCGTTCGATCTATGTACTTATCAATGGAGTATTTTGTTGAGTTCCAATATGTAATATTGCATATTTCGCACTTTTAATTTTTGTATATGTGATAATTTATTTATAAAAATATAAATTATTAATAAGGGTGATTTATATGAGCAAGTTCCGAAAGAAGATGATTAAATATTTGCAAACATTTTGGGGATGCTTAGCATTTGGTGTATTAATGTTTGCTATCTTCTTAATTACGGATTTAACAGATGCATCTTTAAATACATTAGGCTGGAGAGACTGGCTAGGTTCTGTAGCAGGCGCAACCATTTTATCTGTTGGGATGTTTACTTTAAATAAATTGAATTTAAAATAAATATTCGGTCAATACTGTATGTAGGCTGTATGCCAACATTCATTTAAAGTAGTCTTCTCTGTATCTCCTTGTATTGAGCAGTTAGCTTTTGCTAGCCGCTCTTTTATTTTGTTCCGGTTCTTGCCTTTTAAAGAACTCTTTATCTACTTTCCCCCAATAAGTACACATATCTATTCTCCATTGCTACAAAATGAAATCTTTATTTTGTTTTACGCGTCGCTTTTTCAATCAGCCAAGATACAATATTAAAATCATTAGCTTCACCCTTTAAAGATGTTCCGTTCCAAAAGCATTCTTTCATCACTTCAAGTAATTCTTCAACAGCTTCAATTCATCTCATATTCATTTTCCCTTTCTCCCAAATAACTATTTTGTTTTATTAATTAACTGATTAATAAAACAAACAACTTTATTAAACATTCCATGTTTCTTCACCCCTTGAATATTTTTCAAATAAAAATACATACTATTTTCAAGCCGCCGTGTCCACGGCTAATACCTCTTATCTTTTGTTACAGCAAAAGCAGGTAGGCTCTTCACTTATCTGCTTTCTCTGTATATTTTTTAAGAAATCGAAAATAATACCAACAAGCTGTTTGAACTAGCAGCTTCACTCTTCTCGCAATGGGGATGCAAATTATCACAATTAGCTAACTCATTGAGCTCACTGGCAGACAACCAAAATCGTTGTCTGCTTTTTGTATGAGATTTTTCGTTTTACATATACTACTTTTGAACCTGCAGACCAATACGAGCCATTTTGGTGCTTGGGATTTCCCTTCCGGGGATAAGTATCTTTTACTTATCCCTTTTTTGTATAGACATGTATATTTAGGGTAAAACTAATTACAAGCAGATTTTCTGTTTATGCGTAGTTCTAAACAAGATTACTTTTTCTCCTATTAAAGGACGGCAGGTACGACTGCTAGTCCTTTTTTCTTATTTCGCATATTATCACTACATTACCTTCATCGTCATAAGCAATTTCCCCATAAGGATGGCAGTGGTGCTTCTCGAGTTCCTCATTGATCAAAACTAACAAATTAGTTTTCCAGTTTCCAACGATCGTACACCAATACGAGTTTAATCCTTCATAAACTTCTCTTGTTCTATTTCGATAATTGCGGAATGTGTAATGAAAATACTCGCTCGCTTCAATACCTTTTCTTTTAATCAAAGTGTTCTGCTGAATGATAGTAATACCCTTGCTCTAATGGTTTTGGACTATAAAATTTCCTTTATAAATTTCAAATACGGTGAATGAAATTTTTGTTTTTTCTTGCCATCATCCTTGTTGTATACAAACAAAAAAAGAGCCACAATATTTTGCGACTCTTTTACAATTATAACCATTTAACGACCACGTCTTTGCTGACCTTGCTTTGTACTACCTTTTTTATTACTTGGCTTATTAAATGATCGGTTATTTTCATTTCTCGAACTATTTCTTGAATCACTTCTTGAGCTATTTCTGGAATCACGTCTTGAATCACTTCTTGAACCTTCGCGGCTATCTCTTTGACGATTTTGACCTGATTTCTTCGGAGCCGGCTTTGGTACCGGTTTTCCATTTTCATCTACACGTTTTATCTTCGGTTGTTCGATTATTTCTCTTTGTATTGGTGCACCAAGCGTTTTTTCAATTTCTTCTAAATGTTTTTCATCTTTCGCTGCAACGAACGTAATTGCAAGACCTGATCCACCTGCACGTCCTGTTCGGCCAATGCGGTGAATGTAACTTTCTACATCTTCAGGGATATCAAAGTTAAATACGTGCGTTACACCATCTACATCAAGTCCACGAGCTGCTACATCCGTTGCGATTAAGTACTGAATTTTAGCTTCGCGGAAACTCTTCATAACTCTTTCACGTTTCGCTTGAGGTATATCACCATGAAGTTCAGCACAATTATAACCTAATCCTTTTAAATTATCATAAAGCTTACTTGCTCTAACCTTTGTACGACAGAAAATAACAGCTAAAAATGGCTGATCACGATCCATAATAAAACGAAGTGCATCTGGCTTTGCACGGTCTGTCGTCTCAATGACACGCTGCTCAATTGTATCAACCGTTACTTCTTCACTTTGTACTTGAATCATTTGCGGCTCATCCATATAACGCTTCGCCAATTTTTTAATATCTTTTGGCATCGTTGCTGAGAATAACATCGTTTGTTTACTATCAGGTGTCTCATCTAAAATATCTTCAATATCATATAAGAAACCAAAATAAAGCATTTGATCCGCTTCATCTAATACAATCGTTGAAAGATTACTTAAATCAATTGTTTCACGTCGTATATGATCTAATAATCGCCCCGGTGTCGCTACAACAATATGTGTATTACCTTTTAATTTTCTCAATTGTTGTGCTACATCTTGCCCACCATAAATCGCTAGTACATTAATATCTTCTCTTTGAACAAGCATTTTTTTAATTTCAGTTGTAATTTGCAGAGCTAGTTCCCTTGTTGGTGCAACAATTAAAGCCTGAACATCACTAGACTCTGGATCGATTTTTTCTAAAATCGGTAACACGAATGCTAACGTTTTACCCGTTCCTGTTTTCGCCTGCCCAATAATATCTTTACCTGACATAATAACAGGAATTGCCTTCTCTTGAATTGGTGTTGCTTCTGTAATTCCATTTTCACGTAATGTATGATTAAAAGTTTCACTAATTCCTAATTCTAAAAAGTTTTTCAAATAGACCACTTCTTTTCCTTATTTTTCACATTAGCTTTCATTGTACCATTTGTTTCGCCAAATATGAAAAATAAAAAAATTCTTATCTTCTTTTTTTATATTCATCCTGTACTAGATGAACAAAATCTTTTTGCTTTTTCTCAGATTTTATTAATGCTTCCATGTTAGTAGAAGACAAAATGAACTTCTTAATTTTGCTATTACATCAAATAACGAACCCATCTTCTCCCCCCTATATCCTTGCTCAAATTATATATATTCTTCTTTACATATATATTTCAATTTTACCGAAATATAATGTTACTGATTTGGTTGAAATCGCAAAATATATGAACTAAAAAACCGATCTTTTCGATTTAGGAAAGACCGGTTTTCATTAATTTATACAGTAAGCTTTCCTCCATGATAGCAATAATACTCTGCTGCTTTAAAACTTTTAATCCTGTTTAAAGACTGTTTCGCTTTTTCTATATCCAAACAAAAATTCGGATTAGCTATTACTAACTCACGATTCTCTTGAACAGCCGCATCTCCCGTAATTACACAATCTAAATTCGGAAAATATAATGAAATATGCCCCGAAGTATGTCCTGGCGTCGCTACTATTTGACATTCATTATCCAAAATCATTTGACCATCATGCACTTTTTCATCGACGGAAATATGTTTTATATTTTTTAACTGTTGTATAAACCATTTACCAAATTCTTTTTCTTCATTTGGCATACGTTCTAACATTTCTTCAGCTTGAACTAACCTCTCTGATTTTATATCACCACTAATATAGTTAGATTCAATT
>NZ_JBNLYC010000208.1:0-6313 GCF_050172015.1 Bacillus sp. GMa5/1
TACAAAAATATATACGAAGACCTGAATTGATAATATTGGGTATTATTCTAGTTATTGGTCTAATCTTTCGGTTAATGACTTTAAAAACATACGGTAGTGATTTGACACTTGGTAGCGATGATTTAATGTATCAAAAAAATGCTGTAAATTTTTTGGAAACTGGTATGTTAACGTATCATGATCCGACAAAACCAACTATTCATATTATGCCTGGACAAGTATTTTTATTAGCGGGCATATTTTTCATATTCGGACATGCAAGTTTAGGTGTTTTATGTGCAAAATTAGTTATGATAGCTTTTGGTATTTTAAGTATTTATATGACTTATAAGATTGGTACATATATTTTAAATCCGGCGGTAGGATTGATTGCTGCATTGTTATTAGCTCTATATCCACCTGAAGTGGTGGTGGAGAACTTAACGTTGACAGAAAGTCCTTATCTATTTCTATCACTAGGGCTGTTATATTGGAGCTTAAAATTAGCAGATACGCATTCAATGAAAGATTTTTATATTATTTTATTATTCTACTTTGTAACACTATATTTTAGGGTACAAATCGCTTTATATCCAATTTTATTATTCATATATCTTGTAGCAAAACGTTATCCGGTGCGTTTAATGGTAAAGCAAGCCCTTATTAGTGTATTGGTATTATTTGTTGTACTTGGTCCTTGGTGGGCACGTAACTATGTTCAGTTTAACAAGTTTATTCCACTTACAGCTGGTTCAGGTAATCCTTTACTACTTGGCACATATCAAGGTGAAGGTTATCCATCTGGGAAAAGTGTGGAAGAAATCGATGCTGAAATCTTTGCAAAATATCCAGGTATAGAAGCGCATGAGTTAATGGCGAAGCAGCAAGAAGTAGCGATGGACCGTATTAAGGAATGGTGGCATACAGATAAAGCATCAATGATAAAAAGTTATTTAATTTTAAAACCACAAATTTTCTGGGAAAAAGCATATTATTATCCAGGCACCACAATTAGTATTTTTGATATATCTGGGGAAGATATGAAGAAGATTTATGATCCAATTAAAACAGGTTTCATAATTTGCTCTATCCTAGCATTTGCATTCTGTTGGAGAAGGTGGAGAGAGTATTCATTCTTATGGATAAATGTTTTATTCCAAACCTTTTTCAATAGCTTATACTTTGCATATGATCGATATGCGCTCCCATTGATGCCAATGCTATTTATAATGATAGGTGTAGGTATTGTCGCAACTGTTATGAGGGTTAGCAGGCCATTTCTAAAGTAAGTAATTTCATTAATTCTATTAAAAAATCTACATTTAAATGGTATATAAAAATGACCTACTTTCTAAAATAGAAAGTAGGTCATTTTTAATTATGCATCGTGTAAAGAATCATTTTGTTCTTTATTATTTAATTTTTGTTTTAGCAACGCATAATCTTGTGTCAATGTGACAAGTTGGTGATGCTGTTTAGAAACCTTACGAGTTAAATCAAAAATTAAAATAAAGCAGAATAAAAGTCCGAACAGGAATAAAACAGATGGTGGGTATTCTACGTGTAATAGCTTCCCAATCCAATTTATAATCTTATCTGTAGAGCTTAAAATCGCCATTGCGATACAAACAAAAATCCAAAGAATGGAGTATTTTGTTTCTAAAGTTCCTTTACGTATCGAGTTAATAATCAGGAAAAATAATAATAGAATAAAGATAAATGAAAAGGTAATTATAGGCATGGATTATCAACCTTTCACAATTTTTTGCATTAATATAGCCAAGCTGACTTTAATCATGTAATATGCAGACTTTAATGGTGTAATAGAAGATTGTCCACCTTGTCTCTCTTGCATATTTACAGATATTTCTTTAATGCGAAGATTTTTCTTTTTTAAGTGAATGAGTACTTCGGGTTCTGGATAATCTTTCGGATAATTTTGTGCGAAAATTTCAATTACCTTGCGATTAATAGAGCGATAACCAGATGTTGGATCCATAAATGTTTGTTTTGTTAGTAATTTTAATAGGGCAGTAAAGTAAAATATTCCAATTCTTCTTGAAAGGCTGCCTTTATATGCGGTTTTTTCCGTGAATCGAGACCCTAGTACCATATCAGATTGATCTTCAGCTATAGGTTGGATGATTTTATATAAATCATCGGGGTTATGCTGTCCATCAGCATCAAATTGAATAGCGATATCATAACTATTTTCATAAGCATACTTATATCCAGTCTGTACAGCTGATCCAATTCCTAAATTATAAGGTAGATTTATAAGATGGACTGGGAATGTTGTAACAATTTTAGAAGTTTTATCCATAGATCCATCATTAATTACACAAATATCTAATCCTACAAAATGTTCTTTTAGTTCTAAGAGTCTCGTTAATGTATCTGCAATCGCTTCCTCTTCATTGTAAGCGGGAATAATAATCAAGGTTTTAGGTATTACAATTGGTACTTCAACAGACATATTGCACCATCCTTTACACATAATAGGCATCATTCTTGTTTAGTAAACATTATCTACTATACCACTAATAGTATAAAAAAATAAAGGACAAGTTAGTGGGGTATTTTAAGAATAGACGTTATGTTTAGATAGCTATGTGTAACTTATGATTTAATTTGTAATAAAAAAGCACAGGTGAAGATAAAGGAATGCTTACCTGTGCTAAATAACATTACATATTCCAAGGTTTATTTAAAGTTAAAACCTCAGCCATTTCTTTGCTTTTTAAACGCCCTTTTTTTCTATTTTCCGCGCGTTCTGAACCGGTTGTGTGTAACCAATGTTCTTCCTCAGTTTCAGGAAGTACTTGTGGTACGGACGAAGGTTTTCCATCTTTTATTGCCACGAATGTAATGAAGCAAGTAGCGGCAATTCTACGCTCGCCTGCTAATAAATTTTCTGCGATTACTTTTACGAAAACTTCCATTGAAGATTTCCCTGTATAACATACAAATGCTTCATAACAAACAGAATCAGCTTGGTGAATTGGAGTTAAAAAATCAACTGAATCAATAGATGCTGTTACGCAATGTTTACGACTATGTCTTGCAGCCGCAATCGAAGCGATACTATCAATCTCTGCTAATAATTTCCCTCCAAAAAGTGTTTGGTGATTATTTAAATCGTTAGGAAAAACACGTGTTGTCTTAATTGCTTTAGATTCTCGCATGAATTTCTTTTCCATATATTCAGCCCCTATAGTCTGTTTTCAATCAGAATAATATGTGTAAGCGGATTACTCATATTAGATATTTAATGAAGTAAAGTGTATTCCAAAAGAGGATTATTTAAACTTCTGTATTTGTATTCATGTAACTGAAAGAAAATTTATTTTATCTAAAATGTAGTGTAAAAGAGGATTCGCTTACATTGCAAGTAAAAAATAATGACTATGTATTTGTCATAGAAATTCCCTATCAGCCGTGTACCCATTCATGATAGAATCGTTTTGTTATGAATGGAAATAGAGGTGCAATGGACATATGAATCATATACAAACAAATTTTTCATCTTTCTTCAATAAAATTACAATCGGTGCGATGCTCGCATTTTTTGTTTATAGTTGTTGGGCAGCATTTGAGACAAGTAAGCAATTTTTTGGAGGAAGTACAACAAGTGTAACAATCATATTGGCAATTTTCGTCATACTCATTTTGTTAGTGGCATCAATTCTACAATATCGTTTTACAGATAAACAATTTCTTGTTTTTCTTATAAGTATATCTATAGTTGTGAGGCTTAGTATGCTGTTATTTGTAGATGCTCCAATAATTGGTGATATGAAAGTGATGTATGAGTCTGCAAAGCAGATTGCAATTGGTAATAATATAGGGACTGTAACTCATTTACCTTTTATTATATATGAGTCGGTAATTATTCGTATATTTGGTGATTCATTATTCGCTTTACAACTATTTAATGTGCTATTTTGCACAGGAACAGCATTATTTATTTATCGTATTGCGGGAATGGTTTTTGGAGAAGAATGCGGTCGTATTGCTTCTATCTTTTATGCTCTGTATATTCCAAATATATTCATGAGTTCCGTATTAACTCCTGAGTCACTTGCAATATTTTTATTTTATTTTGCTTGTTACATACTTTTATATAAAGGATTAGGTCATCCTTATATGTGGATGTTTTCAGCGATTTTATTTGCATTTAGTAATATGATTTTCCCAATGGGATTATTTCTTCCTATTTTCATCACGGTATATGTATTATTAATCGAAGTATTTCAATCAGCAACGAAACAAAAGGTGTTACTAAAAATGATAGGGATAATTATTCTATTTTATAGTGCCCATTTTGGTGTGAATTATGGAATTAAGGCAATGGGATTGTCACAATATACAATTTCAAATGAGACGTATGTTCAATCTGTTGTAATTGGAAAAACGCAACATGAGGAAAAAATATCGAAAAATCAAAGTGTAACAGAGCATATTGATCAAAAGTTAAAAGAAATTGAGGGAGAAAGATTTAAACTTTTAGAGCCGATGATAAATCAGTTTTCAGATGAAGGAATAAATTCTATTCTTTTCAAATGTGAAAAACTGATATATATAGCCGTAACATTTTTTATGACTATAGCTCTATTACACTTCCTTATTAAGAAACAACAAAATGAGGGATATATGTTGTTTTTATTTTTAATTAGTGGCTACGTATTGTTAAAGCTCTTTCAAGTAGATATGGCATATTACAATGTAATTATGCCGGCATTGTTCATTTTGCAGAGCTTTGGTGTTTATATGAGTTATGTGTATTGTCAAAAAATATTTTTCAGAAAATAAAAAGAATCCATTCTGGATTCTTTTTTTGATGGAAGATGAAATTTAGTAGTCAGTGTAGATGAAAAATATGCCTGACTTGAATTTTATCCCGCTATTTTCCAGACAGCAAGACCCCCACCTCAAAATCAGCGAAAGCAAAGAAGTTAGGTGGGGGGCGGGCTGCCCGTAAAAGTCCGATTGGTGAGGGCTGATAATCAACGGGGGATGAATACCCCCCCACTGATTAAAGTTTCACTTTATCTTATCGATTTAATTCTAGTTGCAAATTATCGGCTGTTAGAGCCATTTGTGAGGAATCATCTTGAATTCCTTTCATTACTTGTGAAATAGCTTGTAGTTCGTGTTCAATTTTCTTATTCTGTTCTTTTGAGTTAGACATATCTTTTACGATTTCTTGGAAGTATCGATCAGTTGCCGACATACTATCCGTTCCTTCCGATACGAGAGAGCTAATTTGTTTCACGGAAGACGATACACGGGTAATTTGTTCATTTGTTTTTTCGACGAGCTTTGTAACGTTAAATATAGATTCTTTCGTTTGCTCTGATAATTTTCGGATTTCACCAGCAACAACAGAAAACCCCTTCCCAAATTCTCCAGCACGTGCAGATTCGATAGCTGCATTTAGTGCGAGTAAATTGGTTTGCTCCGCAATCGATTTAACAATATCTATGATTTCATTAATTTTGTTAGAAATATTGAGAAGTTCATGAGTATCTGTAATAATCGTCTCCATATTCATTTGAATAGATCCCATTCGTTTGTTTTGCTGGTTTAATTGTTCTTTACCTTTATTCGCTTTTTCTTCAGAGGTTGTAGCTAATGATGTACCTGTTTTAGCAATCTCCACAATAGTTTCAGATTTGGCGGTTAGTTTTTGAATAGAAGAGCTTGTTTTTTCAGATACAGCAGCTAGTTCTGTTGCGATATGCGTAATTGTCATAGCAGTTAATTCTTTTTCTTTCTCAAGCTCTTTTTGCATTCTTTCATATTCAGATTCATAAGCTGCAAGAACAAGTTCTTGTTCAAGAGTGAATAATTTATTTATGACATTTATAGAATATGAAAAATCATCGATTGTCGTTATTTTTGTTTGCAAAATCTTCATGATAGAGCGGAATAATTCTTGATAAGCAGCAGTATACCATTTTCGATGTAAACCAATTTGTACATGCCTTTTGGCAATCCTAACACGCTGTTCAATAAAATCTTCATGCATATGGCCGCTGAATAATTCTTTAATATGTGTTTTTAAAGTTTGTTTTAGTTTTGGAATAGAGCTGTAACGCTCAATAATAGTAATTAAATTAGGTTGTTTTGTAATGTTGGCATAGAATTTTTCAGTAATCCAATCAATTTCTGCATAAATAAAAGGCTGTAGTACTTTTACAACTTGTAAATCTTCTTTTGAAATATGTAGCATATCCATTTGAATTTTTAATTCAGAATTAGTAGGTACATTAAAAGTTATTTGTTGGTCCTTACTTAATTCGATTATACTGGCATTTGTTTTATTAATATT
>NZ_JBNLYC010000209.1:0-6296 GCF_050172015.1 Bacillus sp. GMa5/1
CATCTTTTCTACAAAAATAAAAAAGCAGACATTTCGTCTGCTTTAATTCTCCTCAATTTGCTTTTCACTTAATCCTAGATGTGTTCTAAGAGTATTACTTAAACTTTGTAGATCTTTTTTATTAGGATTATAATAATATACACGTTGCCCGTTTGGGCCATTAGGTAAGTATAAATCATCACCAGCTAATTGTATTTTTTCAACTGAACCGTTTAAACCGTATTTATAAAAAGATAAAATATCATCCATTACTAAATTTGTTTTAAAATCGCCATCAACCGCCTCAACTATTTTTTCTAGCTTCGTAATCGATCCTACACTTTTTAATTTACTTAAAATCGCTTCAATAACAAGTTGTTGGCGCTGTCCTCTCATTGCATCACTATCAATATGGCGCGTTCTTGCTAGTGCAAGTGCTTCTTCCCCATTTAATTTTTGTAATCCTTTTTTCAAATGAATCGCATCAGGTTCATCTTTACTATTTTGCTCCGTAAATTCAACTGGGACATCCACTTCAATACCATCTAACCCATCAACAATTTTAGTAAAGGAACCAAAATTAAATTTCACAAAATAATCAACAGGCACCTGTAACAATTTTTCTACCGCTTCCACAGAAGCTTGCGGTCCTCCATCTTTACCATTTTTAACGAAACCACTTCCATATGCATGGGTTATTTTATCTTTTTTCTTTTCAACTGGAACATATGTATATGTATCACGCGGTATGCTTGTTAATTTCACTGTTTTATCGTCTTTATTAAAAGTCGCTAACAATAATGCATCTGTATGAAATGCACCATTATATTCCTTTTGTCGTTCTTGATTTTCATCAATTCCCATAATTAAAAGTGAAACATGATTTGCAATTGGCTTTACAGATTTCTCACGTAAATTGGATTTTTCACCTCGTGCTAAATTCAATTTAGATTTTTGTACAAGACTAGAAGTTTTCATATATACATAGGCTCCATAGCCAATTCCACCAAATAGTAATACCGCCAGTAGTAAACTTATTATCTTTTTCTTTTTATATTTTTGCTTATTTTTCTCTTCTCTTAAAGATGAATGATTCCCCATTTACTCTCCTCCTGTTTCTATTGATCCAATATGTTTTTCATTTTTTCATATTTAGCGCTATCCTTTTGAAACATACTTTCTTTCAATCCCTTATCTATTTGTATCCATTCAGTCGTAACTGAATATTGAATCAAGCCTTCTTGAAAACTAAGAAATTTCAACATAATCCCTGTATTTTTCTCCACAACCATTTCGAATTTCCCTCTTAAATCTTCAGAGGTGCTAACTGGCATCTCTATGTTTATAACTCCTTCAATTTTGTAACAATCTAATCCAAGATATTTCGTTTCTTTATAATTCCAATCTTTATATCGAATTAATAAATCTGCGAATTCTGATTGAATACTATATTTAGCTAGCCCTACATATTCATCATCATATCTCTTTTTCTCATCTGATTTTCTCACTAACCTTTCCGTAGGATTTAATTTTAATAGTTCATTGTTTCTTTCTTTCGGGTTCCATTTTGTCTCTTTATAGGTATACTTCTCATCATCAAACTCTTTTTTCTTGCCCTCGTTATATATAATTGTTCGTTTTTTGGCTAGTTTATCTTCTTTCGAAGAGATACCTCTTTGTTTCTCCGTATCAATCGCATACTTATATGTTGTAGCAATTCTTGATGAGCTAGAATATTCCTCAAATTGTCCTGAAATATTTTTAAAATAATCAATAGAATCTAGCATTTTTTGATGAATCTTTTCTTTATCTGGATAATGTACATTCGATTTTATTTCTTCTTCATTTTCATAATCAGAAAACGCTTTTTTCTTTACATATTCAAATACTCCACCATTTTGCGCAAAACTTTGTATAGAAAACTCAGACATAGATACCACTGAAAGTATACAAACCGCTGCACTAATTATCATCATATGAATTTTGTAACTCTTCTTTTTTACCTTAAGATTATGTAGCGTACCATTAATCTTTTCATTTAACTCTGGAGGTACTATAACATTTTCATCTTTTATTCTCTTTTTTAATTTCTCATCAAATAATTTTTCATTATCCATCCTTTACACCCCCTATTCCATCTTTAATCGTTTTTGTAGTTGTTCCCTCGCGCGTGATAATCTTGATTTCACTGTTCCTTTCGGTATTTCTAATAGCTTTGCTATACTCTCTTGATTCATATCTTCATAATAATAAAGCACCGTAACAGCTCTTAATTCTTCATGTAACGATTGAATCGCATTACACAAATCTATATCTTCATACTGATCACACGCACTCATATTGTAATCATTCTCTTCTGTCACAATTACATTTTTATACGCTCTAATAATATTGTTACACTCATTTATTAGTATTCGAATTAACCAAGTTTGAAAAAATTCTTCTTTTTTTAATTTTTTTATATTTTCATAGGCTTTTAAAATTGTTGTCTGTATCGCATCCTCTATATTTGTCTCATCACGTAACATCGCCTTTGCTATTCGATACATCTTCACTTTTTCTGTATGTATAAGCGCTATAAAGGCTTCATGATCACCTTTTTTCGCTAAAGAAACATCCGTTTCTTCTTTTATAACCATTTTATATAAAGGGATTACTTTCACAATCGCTCCTCCTGCTTCATCCTCACTTCATCACTTCCAATTTAACTTTACATGTATTAGACGTATGAACCTAGAAAAAGGTTCACTTTTTTGAATATTTTTGTAATTAAAAAGATAAATATCCTTTATAAGGATGCAATAAACATATTAGTTTAAATTTACAAATAAAAAAAGCCCACTTTCTCAGTGGACTTTCTACTCTATAACGGTAAATCCCTCTTCCTAAATACTACAATCGCTACGATAAAAATACAAAGCGCTACAGCAGTTAAACCTATGCTTACCGGCCATATATTATATGATCCTTCAGCAATTTCTTTCGGACGAAACAGCGTGAATAATGATAGGTTTTTCATCCATTCTAACTTATCACTTAACTTCCCTACCATATCCAATAAGAAAAATAAGATAGTTAAACTCGCTGAATAACTTAGTGCTTTTCTTTCGTCATTACATATACAAGAAAAGAAAAATGAATACGCACTAACGACTAAAAATATGAGCCCTCCGACTACATTTATCTTCAAAAATAACTCTTTATTTAAGTTATTATCTTGTAAAAACCATTCTGCACCTACTAACCCAGCTACATACGTAACAGATACAATAATCAGAAGTCCCAATATGAGAACAGCAGCTTGTGTAATCGCAATTTGCACTCTAGATACAGGCGTTGCTAACATGTATGCCATTGCTCCTTTATCTACATGACGAGCAATTAAATGTGTCGCAACTGTTACGCAAAAAATTGTTAAAATGATAATAAACAATAAACTATAGTATTCGCCCGCTAGAAAATCCATTACGTTTTGAATCGGACTTTCCATACCAACGATTTTTTTCACACTATCAGGCATGGCACCTATTAATTCATTTAGCCCTTTCGCTGATACCATTGACGGGAATATCCAAATTAATAACCACAGATATAAAGCTGCACCAGACGCATAGCTCAAAATACTTTTTTGTGTTTCTTTCAAACTAGCTAAAAATAATTGCTTATTCATGCGTTATCCCTTCTTTCTTATCGTAATAATGCATAAATAAATGTTCTAAATCCATCGCTCTCGTTTGAAGTGCCGTTACATTGTAGTTTGAAAGTGTTTGTAAAACAGTTTGATAGTTTCCTTGTACAATGATAGATGCCTCTCTGCCTTTTACCGCTTCAAATTGCAAATTACACTTTGTAAGAGACTCAATCTCTTCTTGTGATGATACTGTTACATCTATCACCTGTCTTCTCATACTTTGTAAATCGTGAATATTTTCAACCGTTACGAGTCGACCATCTTTAATAATAGCTACTCTGTCACAAGTTCTCTCAATTTCAGTGAAAATATGCGAAGACATAAGAATTGTTTTTCCTCTTTGCTTTTCCTCTAATATTAAATCTATAAACACTTGCTGCATAAGTGGATCAAGTCCAGATGTTGGCTCATCTAAAATTAACACCTCTGGATCGTGCATAAATGCAGCAACTATCCCTACTTTTTGCTTCATTCCTTTAGACATTTTGCGAATCTGTGTTTTCACATCAAATTGCAGACGCTCTATTAGTTCATCTCGTCTTTTTGTATCCTTTAATCCACGCATTCCTTGCATTAATTTTAAAAACTCTAATCCGTTCATTCCTTCAATAAAAGAAATTTCACCCGGTAGATAACCAACTTCCCTTTGAATTTTCGCTGCTTCATTCCAACAATCTAATCCAAAAATTGTCGCTTTACCAGCTGTCGGTTTTATAAATCCCATTAAATTACGAATCGTCGTTGATTTTCCAGCACCATTTGGGCCTAAATAACCAAATACTTCTCCCTTTTTTACATCAAATGTAATATGAAACAAACCTTTTCCATTCGAAAACTGTTTTGTGACATCTTGAACTGAAATCATAATTCCACCTCATTTTTTGAAATATTTAATATGTGATATTTCAAAATTATTGTACTCCTCATCTTCCATATTCGCAACAACTTTTTGAAATATTTATTAGTTCATATTTCGAAATTATTGTTTTCCATTATTTTTTCTTGTATATTTTAAGTGAGGTGATTGCATTGAACGGCTTTGAAAGAGTAAAAGAAAAGAAAAAACGTGCCATTAAAGAAGCAGCATTCATATTATTTTCAGAACGTGGATTTAATGAAGTGAAAATAGAACATATCGCAAAAGAAGCCAACGTTTCTCAAGTTACAATTTATAATCATTTCGGAAGTAAAGATGCGTTATTTAGGGAGCTTATACAAGAATTTATCATATCTGAATTTCAATATTATAAAGATCTTGCAGAAGAAAAATTACCTTTTCATGATATGATGCAAAAAATGATTGTAAGAAAAATGAATACTGGCGGGTTATTTCAACCTGATATGTTACTACAAATGATGCAAAGGGACGAAGAACTCCGTAAGTTTATTTATAGTTATCAAAATGAAAAAATCCTACCCTGGTATTTAGAAATATTAGAACGAGCTCAGCGCAAAAACGAAATTAATCCACACCTTACTAAAGAAATGATGTTACTTTACATTCAAATGTTTACAAAATTAGGTGATGAATTTGGAGCACAACTTCTTGAAGGAGATCGGGAAAAACATATAAAAGATATCGTTACGATGTTCTTCTATGGTCTTTCTGTTCCACAAAAGTAATTTTTCTAAAGAACAAATAAAATCACCAAAAAGCCCTTTGGATATTTAAATCGCAAGGGCTTTTTCATATCAAAAAATGACTAAAACTAACTTTATCTTAAAGAAGTTAAATGCTGCTTTATAGATAACACCTTATTATAGATTAACTCTTTTAGCATAACAGGCTGAATTGAAATAATCGTTTCACCGAAATTCATAAAATAACTTGAAATAAAATCAAATTCTTGCTTGTTAAAATAGCCTGTTATAATGTAATTTTCATTTTCCTTTTGCATCCTCATGGAAGGATAATTCTCTTTATCAAAAATGTCCTTTCCTTTTTGATTAACAATGACGCTAAAATCAATTGCATCAGGCTTTCTGTGAAAGGTAGTAAGATAACTTAATAATTCTTCAAGATTTTTCGGATTAATATTGCTCGTTTCCACAATAGAAAGAATTTTATCACATCTAATTATTTGAACATTATTTGTCTCAAAATTAAAGATTTTAGCATACCACTGGCCAAATTTAGATTCTACTCGAATAAATTGGGCAACCAACGCTTGCTCCTCACCTTTTTTTAAATATGTTAAATGATACACTCGCTCAGCAAAAATTCCCTGTAAAATTTCTTTTAAGAACGGACTAAAATTACTATGATTTGTTACTTCAAAGGAAAGCGTTCGTTCCATAATTGAAATATTTTTACTCACATTATCAGGTAATACATGTTTAAATTTATTTTCAAGCGCAATACTTTCTACATTAAATGGTTTTGTCTTGTATCCATTTAGCGTAAGAATTGAAAAGTATAACGCATACATTTCATCCACACTAAAATAAATTGGCGATAACACACTATTTTCTATAATTTTATAACTTCCATTTCTACCTAATTCAGAATATATGGGTACACCTATTTCTTCCAATGATTGAATATCTCGCAACGCGGTACTTTTAGAAATATCATATCTAGCCATTAAATCTTTTAAATTAAAATATCTTTTATTATTTAAGAAAA
>NZ_JBNLYC010000210.1:0-6287 GCF_050172015.1 Bacillus sp. GMa5/1
ATTTAAAGACCACCTATTTCCATAAGTGATCTTTCTTTGTGATTCTGTATTTGTGCACTACTGTAGAAATATATCGTAGAAACGCTTTGTTTGCTAAATGTTTAGTTCTTTCCATTTACTAAAAAACATAGCTTCATACACTTAATATCATATTCGTTACATTGCAAACTATTATTTTGTCTTCTGTACAGGCAAACTACTAAAAATCAATTCAGCAACTTTTACATATCCTTTTGAGTTTGGATGAATTAAATCCTTAGACCAAAGCGTATTGTCATTAACTAAATGATGATTCCAAAAATCAACATGATGAAGCTTATACTCTCTGCTCAGTGAATGTATAACTTCATTTGCCTCTAATAATTGTTCTTTTATTTCTTGTTTTTTTTCAGAAGCAAAAGGAAGCCTAACTGTAAAATCAGGAAGGTTTGCTATAATAATATCAGCCCCTGCTTTACTTAATGTATCTATCATAAATTCCATATCGTTCTTATATGCATCATGATTCCAACGTCCTTTTAAAACATCGTTTGCCCCTGCAATGAGACTAACCAAATCTGGATTAAAAGTTAACGCCTTTTCCAATTGCTGCAAGCGAATTTCTTCAGTTACTAACCCACGCTTTGCAAAATTGGCATATTCTATATCTTTTTCACACAGTTGAACAAAATGATCTACCCAGCTTTTTAATGCAATTCCCTCAACTTCATCCCCTATCCCCTCTGTAAAACTATCACCAATTGCCACAAATCGCTTCCACATATGTATTCCCCCTTTATTTTTAAACATATCTATACTATACAATAGCTCACACCGTAATTGTTATTTCTAAGTGGTTTTCGATTTCAATTATATTCCACTTTACTATATTTACATTTAGAATCCAAAATTGACCGATTCCCAAGTATACTAAGGAATCGGTCATATTCGTATATTTACTAAAGAAATAAAATCCCTCTAGGACTTATACTTTTTTCAAAAAATTTGTTGTTCTTTGTTTTGCCCAGTTGATACATTTCTTTTCGATTACATGATACGAAACTATAGAAAAAAGTAGTGTCATTGCAATGCACAAAGTAAGAAGAAAAAATTACACCCTGACATTCCAAGCTATCCACATAAGAATCTATAGTGCTTTGAAACCTTTTGTTTCAAACTAATATTTAGTTGTATCCTATAAAATTAGCTTTTTACTATATCAATCGTACGATCCCACATACCACTAAAAAAAGATCCTGTTTTACGTATAAAACGTGTAAGCCAATTTGCTTGTTCCACATCAGATTTTGTTACAAGGTCTATTTGTAATGAATTACCTGATAAGAACCCAGGATCTGTATTATCTTTAGACGAGATAATCATTTTACTAATTGTTACACCTTTTTTAATAGGCGCTTCTTGTTCCGTATTCGATACTTTAAATTCTTTTTTATAAATGTCTTTGTTGCCCTTCGGCATTGGAAGCGAAACAGCTTGTTTCATTTGAACTACTACATCTTTTTCTTTTGCATTTGCTACTCGAACTGTTTCATGCCCTTTTACTACTGAATCTTTTCCATAGACATTCTTCACTTCAAAATTCGCAAATCCATAATCGTATAATTTCTTTGTTTCATCAAAACGTGCCGTATGAGATTTTGCTTTTATCACTACAGAAATTAGGCGCATACCATTTCTTTCTACTGTACCAGTGAAACAATCTCCCGCTTCTGGAGTCGTTCCTGTTTTCAAACCATCTACACCTTCATATTGCTTAATTAAACCTTTTAACATCCAGTTAAAGTTCGCCATATCAATTGGATATTTACCACCCTCTTGGAATGTTTTTTTAGGAATTTTTGCTGTATTTAATATTTGGGGAAAATCTTGAATAAGACGTTGTGCTAAAATTGCACAATCCCTTGCAGACATTTTATTTTTCTCGTCTAGAGTTGTCCCTTCTAGGTGATATCCTTTTAAATCTTGATTTGTTAAGCCGGTAGAGTTTACAAACTTATAATCTTTCATACCAAACTCTTTTGACTTATCGTTCATCATTTTTACAAAATTGACCTCTTTACCAGCAATCTGTTCAACTAAAGCAATTGTTGCACCATTTGCAGAGTAAATTGCCATTGCCTCATATAACTCTTTTACCGTATAAGAGCCACCATTTTCTAATGGAACATTTGATAGTGAACGATCTTGCGAAATCTTATGTGCATATTCAGAGATTTTAACTTTTTGATCCCATTTAAGTTTTCCTTTATCCACCGCTTCATGAACTAAGTATTCGCTCATCATTTTTGTCATACTAGCAATTGCCAATGATTCATCTGCATTTTTTTCATATAAAATTTTTCCAGAATTTGCTTCTATTAAAATTGCTGATCCTGCTTCAACGTCTATAGCAGGATCTGTTTCCGCTGCTGCTTTTCCAATTGTAACGACCATGCTACAAAATATTGTAAGCACTGTCACTATTGCAATAACTCTATTGCAAAACATACCTTTCACTTCTGTTACCTCCAATTTCTTTGTACTTAAAAAAAGCGTTATTCTAACATAATCCCGCAAAAAAATAGAAAGTGTTCTCAAATTGTATATACATATAAAACGTTAGAATCGCTTTCATATAGACCATCTCATCCGACATTTTTAGGTGCGCTAATACTTTGTATTCCCACACATATCCTTATTTTTAATCCCCTTATATTTTTCAAAATGATTCACACTTTCATATTTTTTTAGGATTACAGTTAATAGACAATCTAAATAATACATTTGTTCCACAGTTACAAAAAATAAAAAACTACACCCTATACTGGATGTAGTTTTTCTAACTGATTTATTTATTTTTCACTTCATTTTTATAAAAAGCAAATAATGGTTCGATGGATGGACTAGATAACAGCGGTATTGCCTTCTCAATCAATTTCCTATCCCAATCAAACCAACGCATTTCCATTAACATGTTTATTTCTGTATCAGTGAATCGTTTCTTTATTTCCTTAGCAGGATTTCCACCAACTATTGTATACGGCGGAACATCTTTACTTACGACTGATCCTGCAGCAACAATTGCACCTTCACCAATAGTAACGCCAGGCATTATTATAGCATTCATTCCAATCCAAGCATCACTTTTAATGACTGTATCTCCCTTAGGTTCATATGATTGTTTAATTTGCTCAGCGAATGGATATACTGTAATCCATTCTGAGTGATGATTATGATTACCACCCATTAAAATGACTACCCCGCTTGCAATGCAAACATAATTCCCAATAATGAGTTTGTCAAGGTGCCATCCCATCTGTTCAATTGGATTGAACAGTGCTTGGGACTTAGCATCTCCCCACAAATACCTTACACAGCCATCTTCAAAATTTTGATGACTATAATAGCCTGAATAATAGGAGTACTCTCCTACTTCAATGAGTGGATTTGTTACTATATCTTTTATATACTTTGTTTCTGACCAATGATTAAATAATGGATGCTTCATAACTTTATTCCTCGCTTCTAAGTATTATATATATTGCTATTTACTTAGAAGCTTACTACGACTGCTACATTTTTTAGCTTTCTCAAACGACGAATCATTATCTTCAAGCCTTTCTTTTATACTATAAAAAAGCATAACGCAATACATTACACTAGTCAAATTGTGTAATTTTGAACACATCTTAAACAGCGTAATACTGCAATAAAAACATGAAAACACTCTAACTTCGATACAAATAATATATTGATTACATTTAGTTTATATTTTGTAAAAAAATTTTAATTGCCATAACAAAGCAAACAATAACCACTATTGGTCGTATTAATGACGTCCCTTTTGTAAGCACCATCTTCGCTCCAATATATGATCCTATAATTTGACCAAGCATCATAATCAACCCAATTGTCCAATCGATTTGGCCAAAAATAATAAAATATAACAAAGCAGCGAAATTACTTGTAAAGTTCAAAATCTTAGCATTTGCAGTCGCCCGTGTAGCACTATATCCACATAAAAGAATGAACGCTAAAGCAATCAAGCTACCTGTTCCTGGGCCGAAGAAACCATCATAAAACCCCAGTAACGGAGCCACTGTTAACGCAAACAACAACATACTTATTTTCCTCGGTCGATCTTCGTTTGCTATATTTGGAGATAATAGAAAATAAATGCCAATAAAAACAAGTAAAAAAGGTAATATCATAATTAGATATTCTGCCCGTATCTGTAAAACAAGCCATCCACCGAAAACTGATCCAAAAAAGGTCATTAAGATGGACAAACGCATTTCTTTAAGATTAATTTCTTTCTTCTTAATAAAAAACACTGTTGCCATGAGAGTTCCGCTACTCCCTTGCAGTTTATTAGTTGCTATCGCTACAGAAGGAGACATACCTACTAATAACATTATCGGGATAGTTATCATACCACCGCCTCCAGCAATCGTATCTATCCATCCTGCTAATACAGCTACTAAAAATAGTAGTATGAGTAATTCAATAGTAAAATCCATACAAAGAATATGGGAAGGCTTGAGCTATTATACCCCAAACCTCCCCATCTTCCCTCCTCTCTTTAAACTAGTTAATTAAATCTTTAAAGTAACTTTCTTTCTGATCACGTAATCGGCTGGAAACGTATTGCCTGCAAACAATTCTTCTTCCGTATTTATTATTTCCAATCGGGATTTTATATTCTTCCTCAGATAACCTTTCTCTACCATGAGTTACATTTGTTTGTTTACCATAGTATGAATTTGGGATAATTAATAAATCTTCAGATGTAAGTGGAACCTTATAAGTAGGCGTTGTTCGTAAGAGTTCTAAAAACATGTCAAATTTCAATTTTTCTTCTTCACTTTCTCCTACATAAATCAATCTATTCTCTGCTCCATTTAAACAAGTTGCAATAATATCACCATTATCATCTAAAAATATAATTTGGTTTATTTCCCCTACAAATCCCGATATTTCACCATCAGCCATTCCTGCGATATGAGCAATAGGCATTTTACTTATCGCCAATATGTCATCTTTACTGAAGAAATTTTCTTCAAGATGCTTTTGAAGTAATTTTGGCGTTCCAATATGAGTTTGAGTTTTTAAATTTAACACTCCTTTTAATAAAAGAGCATCAACTCTAGTAAATTTTCCACAAGTAATTTCAGACACTATTCGTTCCACGGATTTATTAAGTCTATTTGATACAATTTCTAAATTCGTATTGAATGTTTTCAATCTTGCTTCAATATCTGATTGGTCTTTCATATCTGTATACACTGTGGCATCGTTATGTTGATAAAAGTTCCCGCCACCGGTGCTTGCACCGACATTTCGCAAAACTTCATCGTTGTTTAAAGGTGAAATGAGATGAAATCTATTTTTCCCTGCATGTTCGGATGGGTGAATTAAAGCATCATAATTAAAAAGTGTGGCAAAAAGCCAGGTGACCCATTCTGCATAAAAATATTTTTTCATTCTATCGTGTTCGTCTTCACCATAATTAAAACCTCTGCGATTTTCCCCAGGTAATAGTGTTTCTATAGGATCACATGGAGTATTTTTAATAAGGATAGGCGGTACGTTCCCACCACAATTCGCTATTTTTATCATATGTAGTAGATTTTTCATGTCTGAATTCGGAGTTTTCTTTGAATAGTCAATCAAACAATTAAGCCACTCTTTTGAAAAATATGCTGCTATTTCTTGATCACAAGTATAAGGATTATGAGTTTTTAATTCATTTTCTATCAGATTCTTCATTTTATCCTTCAATAGATTCGGAATAGTAATTTCTTCAATTTCTGTAATCTGCAGTATTCCTTTATTCATTATAAAACCTCCGTTGTTTTATTTTTTACACCCTATCTTCTATTAAACAAACTATCCACTTCTTTTTTACTCCTTTACTTTTCGTCAGAGCTATTAGAATTACCGATTTACAAATAAAAAACATGGAGTATAAGAGATTTCTTCTTAGTTACATTTCCCCCACGAACCTCCATTGATTTGGCAAATTTAATTTGAAAATCTGATTCATTTTCATACTTTACTTTCAAACTATGTTTATATGATTTTCAATTCAAGTAAGAGTATTTCATTTTCTAAAGTTTTCCTAATTTGAAAATCAGAATTTTCAATACAACTATGTTAACATTAAAAATATAACACGAAACAAAAAAATGTAAATAAATAGTTTTTTTATAAAAAATAGTCAGACTATTTATAAGGTAATCCGTATTCCATTGAACCAACTACGGCCTCTCAATTTTATTGATAACAATAAAAAAGCCCCCTAAATG
>NZ_JBNLYC010000211.1:0-6193 GCF_050172015.1 Bacillus sp. GMa5/1
AATTAATTAATATAATTAATTGTTAATTTTATTATATTAATTGGATAGGAGAGAATGTTATGGCAAATGTACTCGTAATAAATTTTCCTGGGGAAGGTCATATTAATCCGACTTTAGCTATTGTAAGTGAGTTAATTCAGCGAGGGGAAACAGTTGTTTCTTATTGTATTGAAGATTATAGAAAGAAGGTTGAAGCAACAGGTGCGGAATTCCGAGTGTTTGAGAATTTTCTCTCTCAAATTAATATTATGGAACGAGTAAATGAAGGTGGGAGCCCTTTGACGATGCTATCTCATATGATTGAAGCATCAGAGCGTATTGTTACTCAAATTGTAGAAGAAACAAAAGAGGAAAAATATGATTATTTAATATATGATAATCATTTTCCAGTAGGACGTATTATAGCGAATATTTTACAATTACCAAGCGTTTCATCCTGTACAACGTTTGCTGTTAATCAGTACATTAATTTTCATGATGGGCAAGAATCGAGACAAGTAGATGAAATGGATCCATTATATCAATCTTGTTTAGCGGGAATGGAAAGATGGAATAAGCAGTATGGAATGAAATGTAATAGTATGTATGATATTATGAACCATCCTGGTGATATTACGATTGTATATACTTCAAAAGAATATCAGCCACGTTCAGAGGTATTTGATGAATCGTATAAATTTGTAGGTCCATCAATTGCTACTCGAAAAGAAGTGGGGAGTTTTCCTACCGAAGATTTAAAAAATGAAAAAGTGATTTTCATTTCTATGGGAACAGTTTTTAATGAACAACCTGCTTTGTATGAAAAATGTTTTGAAGCGTTTAAAGATGTTGATGCGACAGTCGTATTAGTCGTTGGTAAGAAGATAAATATAAGTCAATTTGAAAATATCCCGAAAAACTTTAAGTTGTATAATTATGTCCCGCAATTAGAAGTTTTACAGCATGCTGATGTATTCGTGACACATGGTGGTATGAATAGTTCGAGTGAAGCGTTATATTACGGTGTTCCATTAGTTGTAATTCCGGTAACAGGAGATCAGCCATTCGTTGCAAAACGATTGACTGAAGTAGGGGCAGGAATAAGACTTAATCGCAACGAGTTAACTTCTGAATTGTTACGTGAGACTGTAAAGAAAGTAATGGATGATGTGACGTTTAAGGAGAATAGTCGTAAAGTGGGAGAGTCGCTTAGAAATGCCGGTGGATATCAAAGGGCAGTTGAGGAAATATTCAAATTAAAAATGAAGCCGTACGTAAAGATTAAATAGATGTTAAAAACACACTTACTTTTAATTTGTAAGTGTGTTTTTAGTATTACGCGTTACATGTGTTACATAAAAATAGCGATAAAGGAGAAACTTTTGTGTATATAAATCGATACCTTTGAATTAGTAGTAAAATTACGTTAAAATAATACTAAGAAAATATATAAGTTTTGGGGGTAATGAATGAAGAAAGTATTTGAATACGTATTATTAACAATTGGCTCAATTATAGTAGCAGGTTCATTAGAGCTTATTTTAGCACCTAATGGATTAGTAGATGGCGGGGTAACGGCTATTGCTATTATGGCAAATAAAGTCGCAGGATTGCCGCTTTATGGTGTGTTCTTAGGAATTAATATCCCAATTTTATTATTTACTGCAAAAGTAATGGGAAAGAAATTTTTTATCCGTACATCTTATGCGAATGTAGTTACAACACTCGGATTAATTTATTTAAAACCATTTCCAGCAATTACGACTTCTGAGTTATTAATTGTACTTTATGGTGGAGTACTGTTTGGAATTGGTGTTGGGATTGTTGTTAAAATGGGTGGAGCAATTGACGGTTCGGAAATGTTAGCAGTTTGGATGAATAAACACTTTAATGTACCGATTAGTACATTTTTACTTGCAGTAAATGCAGTTATTTTCATCTTTGTTGCCATTTTATTTTCAATCGAACAAGCGATGTTCTCATTAGCAATTTTCTATATTGTTACGAAGATGATTGATTTTATATTAGATGGTATTAATCAAGGTAAGAGCGTTATGATTATTTCTGGTAAGAATAAAGAAATAGGCGATTTACTTATGAAAGAATTGCAACTATCTGTTACGTATCTACATGGAGAAGGTGGTTTTTTAGGGGAGCATAAGAGAATCATTTATTGCATTACAAACCGATTCATTTATCCGAAAATGAAAGATCTCGTTCTCTCTGTAGATCCAGCCGCTATAATCGAAGCTTCCTATTCAACAGAAACGACTGGTGTGAAACGTCCGGGAAGGAAAGCTAGGTCAGGTGAATAACTAGAAGAAGGCTGTCCAAAAAGTTATTTTGGAACAGCCTTCTTTTTTATTTTGTTGAATTGTTAACATGTTACAAGTTAAATCCACTGTTAAAAAGTTTCCTTGCAACTAGGAAACCAAGCGTCTTTTAATAATCTAGCCAACGTTTCAATTTTATTTTCTGGAATACTACCAAAGCCGAGTAATACGTATGATTCCTTACGTAAATCATTCACGAAATCATATGGAGAAAGTGGGTATAATTTAACGCTTTGTTTTTTAGCGGATTCAATCAGTTCATTTTCATTCATACTGTTATGGACACATAAAACAATATGAAGTCCGGACTGTTCGCCAAGAATTTGAACATTAGCCCCCATTTCTTTCATAATGGATTTTACTAACGCATGATGTTTTCTTTTATATAGTGTACGACTCCGATTAAGGTGACGTTCCCAATTCCCGCTTTGTATAAAGTTAGCAAAAGCAAGTTGTTGTATTGTAGCGACTGTTTGTTTGAAAATTCCATGCAGTTCTTGATATGTTTTTAAAAGGTGTGGTGGTAAAACAACATATCCCATTCGTAAAGAAGGTAAAAAAGATTTTGAGAAAGTCCCCATATAAATAACGCGTTCATTTGAATCAAGACTTTGTAAAGAAGGAATCGGCTTACCAGCGTAGCGAAACTCTCCATCATAGTCATCTTCAATAATGTATCCGCTGCAATCATTAGCCCACTTTAACAATTCTAATCTTCTAGATAAAGGCATAATAATCCCGAGTGGAAATTGGTGTGATGGTGTAACGTATGCGACATTGGAATTTGTATTGTATAAACTAGAAATATCAATACCTTTTTCATCCAATGGTATGGGATGAATTTGTCTATCACAGCTTTTAATGATTGCGTGTATACGGTGAAATCCAGGGTTTTCAATGCCGTATTCTTTTGTAGGGCCAAGCAGTTGAAGTAGTAGCCAGAGAAGTGGCTGCGTTCCGGCGCCAATCACAATTTGATCAGGTGAAGAATGGACACCGCGAGAATGATATAAATATGTTGATATATGCTCTCGAAGAGCGAATTCACCTTGAGGGTCTTCTTTGGCAAATAGTGCATTTTCGTATGTAAGTATGGATTCTTGTAATGCTCGTTTCCAATTTGTAATCGGAAATGCATTTTGATCAATAAGTCCTTGGCTACAATCATATTCAAATTTTTCGTCTATCAAATTGCTCGTCTTCTTTGCTGCATTTCGCTTTTTATTTGGGATAACGTCAATATCGAAATTTGCTACAAAAATACCACGTTTCGGTTTACTTTCTACATAACCTTCAGCTAATAATTGTTGATAAGCTGATTCAACAGTAATGCGGCTAATATTAAGTTGTGATGCTAAATTTCTGTGTGAGGGTAGACGTGTGCCGACAGAAATAGTCCCTTGTATAATTTCAGCTTTTATATATTCGTAAATTTGCAAGTAAATAGGTGTGTTACTTTGTAATTGCAATGGGATAGTAAAATCCATATAAAACTCTCCTTTAAAACTGGCCTTATAAAAAACACTTAAACTGTCACTTAAGTGAAGGGCAGTTACTTTCTATAATAATGATATAACATTTAGAAAATTAAATAAATAGTTAGAGGAGAGTTAAAAATGAATGTTAAAGAAGTAGTAACAGAAGAGCAATTACATGAAGTATTACCTGTTTTACAGCAATTACGAATGAAACTTTCAAAAGAGGAAACAAGCTCTTTATTTCGAAATATGAAAGAAGAAAATTATAAACTATTTTCGCTGCGTAATGAGAATGATGAAGTTGTTAGCCTTGCAGGTGTAGCGATTTGTACGAACTTTTATAATAAGAAACACGTTTTCGTATATGACCTTGTAACAGCAGAAGCACATCGTTCAAAAGGACATGGGAAAGTATTACTCTCGTATATAGAGAACTGGGGAAAGGAAAACGGATGTGAGTCTATCGTCCTCACGTCAGCATTTTCAAGAATTGATGCTCATCGTTTTTATGAAAGAGAAGGGTATGATAAGGTGAGTTATTCTTTTTATAAAGAATTATAAAAAATAAGAAGAAGCTGTCCTGCAAAAGTTGGGAACAGCTTCTTCTTATTTTTTAAGTTATTATTGAACCGTAAATAGGTTGTAAGTTATGGTATATGTATTTGAAAAGGTTATATAGTGTATTTTGTCGAATTGTTTTAATTTAATAAAGAGGATGATTGGAGCGCTTATACTTGAAAAAAATAAAGAAACTATCAATCCCTAATGATGCTAGAGTTATTGTCATATCTGATATTCATGGAGAATTAAATCTTTTAAAAGAAGCACTACATAAAGTTAACTTTAAAGATGAAGATTATTTAATTATTAATGGAGATCTTTGCGAGAAAGGACGAGATAGCGTAGGCGTAGTAAACTACGTTATGAATCTTGTAAAGAACAATTCAAAGGTTCACGTTGTTGAAGGGAATTGTGAAGTTTTAGTTGATGCTCTTCTAAATGAAAATCCTGGTCTTATTAATTATTTATGTACGAGGAAGCATTCAATTTTTAATGAATGGCTAGAGCAATTGGGTTTTTCAGTTCATGAGGGCACTTCAATTCGTGAAGTGAAAGAAGCATTGTTAAGTGAATTTTCACAAGAACTATATTGGCTAACAGAGTTGCCAACAGCGATTGAAACAGAAGATTATATTTTTGTGCATGCCGGTCTAGAAGATAGAGTAGATTGGAAAGAAACTGAGCGCAAAAATGCGATAGCAATGCCGGAGTTTTTCAATCAATCACATAAAGCAAATAAGTATGTAATAGTCGGTCATTGGCCTGTCGTGAACTATTCTGAAGAAGCACCGTCTAATAATCCAGTTATTGATAAGGAGAAAAAAATTATTGCAATTGATGGAGGAAATGCAATTAAAGAAGCAGGGCAATTAAACGTATTTATTATTCAGAGGAAACAAACGGGCGATACGTTTTCTTATACATATGTAGACTATTTTCCAGAGTACGAAGTAATAGCGGATTTTAATGCGAATTCAGAAATGCAGGGCGGAGTGACATATCCGTATTATTACATAGAGCCTATCGAGAAGATGCAAGATTACACCGTATGTAAACAAAAGGAAACGAATAATGTGCTCACTGTAAAAAATGAATATATGAAACAACTTAAGTCAGGTGAATATACAGTGAAAACCGATATTTCTTGTGCGCAAATAAGCGTTAGGAAGGGAGATATCGTTTCTCTCATTGATGATAGCTGTTCAGGATATGATTTAATTAAAAAAGATGGCGTAGAGGGTTGGATAGAGAAAGGGATTTTAGTTGAGATAGAAAAAGTGAAAAATAAAACATTAAGCTGAAATAGGAGGGATATAACCTCCTATTTTTTTAAAGGAGTAGATTGCTTGCTGTCTTTAATAAGTAAATAAATCGTACTCGGCAGAATGATAAGCGTCATTCCTAAAAGAATTGCTAGTATGCCATAACCTCTATAGGGAGCAGAAACGATAAAAGGAAGTATCGCTAAAAAAATACCTGCTATCATCATTGAAATACTACTAATATTTGAAGCTCTTTTTTCAAGGTGCTTATCATTCCATTCTAATGAAACGGTTGATTTAGTCGTATCAATTTTGGAACTGAAATAACCTATTAATATAAATAAAAGCCCTAATGCTAAAAATATGAAATGATCAAGAGGAAGTGAAAAGCCAAGAGCGATGAGGCCGATGACAATATCGACAAAAAATAAGAATAGTAACATTGTGTTGCCGATCCAATGGAGAAATTTCTGGTTACTCGCTGCTTTAGATAAAGCTAAAAATACAAAGAATAAGAAGAAACATATAATTATATTTACGATTACAAAAGTGCTTTTATCCATTGTTGATGTAGGCGTTC
>NZ_JBNLYC010000212.1:0-6181 GCF_050172015.1 Bacillus sp. GMa5/1
ATAAGATACATATTTTTCGTTATTACTTATTTTAAAATTAAATTTATTTAATACTTCTTCTATAGTGTAACTTTCATCCTTATTCTCCAACGTAATACTGGCATCAAATGGTGTTACTTCTTTCGTTGTTGCATCCATCATTCTGTTAAAGCTGATTCCTGTAGATAAAGCCACCATTGTAAGGCATAACATTAAACAGATTACAGACATGGATATAAAATTTGTATTAACCTTACTATTTATTTGTTTGATGATAAATATATTTAACCCTTTAAAATAGACTTTTCTATTCTTCTTTACAACATATAATATAAATCCAGATAAACTAAAGAAAAACAGCAATGTACCTAATATGCCAATAATGATAGATACCACGAGCATAGCATTAGTAAAATTCAATCCGATTTTTAATACAGTCACATATGGATATCCAGGTGGTGCTGCACACATAATAAATGTGATTACATAGATAAGAGGATTTCTAAATTTTAGATCTTCATTTTTTCTACCTGCTGTTAACAAATCAATTATTTTGTATTTAGAAACAACATATACATTAAATAACATAACAAGTAAAAACATGATTCCAAAGTATAATACGCTTTTACCTATAGCACCTGTTGAAATTGCAAATTTATATTTATTGATGGGCAAGTCAAATAGCTTTAATGCAAATGTAGATAACCCCTGCGATACTACAATACCTATTATAAGTCCACTCACTAAAGATATAACGCCAACTAGAAATGTCTCTGTTACTAATATTCTGGATATATTTCTTCTTCCCATACCTAAAGTCATGTATATTCCTAATTCTTTTTTACGTTTTTTAATTAAGAAATTATTTGCATACAATATTAAACCACCTAATATTACGGATACAAATACTGACACATTTGAGATAGCCTTCATTACTGTAGGCACATACTTTCTATCTGAAGCATTAATTTCCATAAGTGCCTTTTGTGATTCTATAGAGTTAAAGCTATAAAATATACAAACAGCCAGTGTTAGTGTTAAGAAATATATTGCATAATCTTTAAAACTTTTCTTTACATTCCCAATAGCAATCTTAGAGTACATTATTATCGTCACCTCCAAGAAGGGTTATAACTTCGATAATTTTAGTAAAGAATTCTTTTCTAGAATCATTCCCTCTTACCAACTCGATAAATATTTTTCCATCTTTAATGAAAAGAATTCTACGAGCATAGCTTGCTGTAAATGCATCATGAGTAACCATAAGTATTGTAGCTTTTAAATCCTTATTAAGACTTTCAAATCTTTCGAGTAATAATCTAGCTGATTTAGAATCTAACGATCCTGTTGGTTCATCTGCAAGTACTAAAGATGGATCTGTTACGATAGCTCTTGCCGAACCAACCCTTTGTTTTTGTCCGCCTGACATTTGATAAGGGTATTTGCTTAATACTTGTTCAATGTCTAAATACTTTGCAACTGCTTGTATTTTCCCATCAATTTTTGAACTTTTCTCACCTTTTATTGTTAACGCTAGGGCAATATTTTCATAAGCAGTAAGGGTATCTAATAAATTAAAGTCCTGAAATATAAACCCTAATTCATTTTGTCTAAACTTATCTAGTGACTTTGATTTTAACCGAGTAATGTCACTATTATTTATCATTATTTTTCCCGTCGTAACATTATCAATCGTTGATATACAGTTAAGTAATGTAGTTTTGCCACTTCCTGAAGGCCCCATTATCCCAACAAATTCTCCTTCATCTACCTTAAAACTAATATTATCTATAGCCTTTGTTACATTATCTTTATTACCATAATATTTTTCAATCTTTTCTACACTTAATATATTACGCATTAATACTTCTCCTTTTTCATCATAAAAATTCTTTAACTCCCATTCATTTATGTAATTCATTTTATATAAATTCATTTATAGTATCGATGGGATTACATTTCATTAACATTACATTTTTGTTATATTGAGCGATACCTCTACATGTAAGTTATCAGAAATCGCGATAGTATAAGTAAGGATTATTCGATGTTTTACCAAAGGGGCAGGTAAATATTGTATTAACCAAAAAAAGTCCCTTGAAATGAGGACTTGTTACGGATCAAGAGCGTAAAAAAATTCGCCAGCGACAAGCGGAGGGGATTGCTGTAGCCAAATCTCAAGGAAAACACTTAGGACATCCTCGGGTAAACCTTTCGACGCTAAGCAAACAACAAATATATATAATAGAAGAAACTTATTCAAAATGGAAGAGTGGAGAAGTAACAGTTGTTATGTTTATGGAAATGTTAGTGCTACGGAAAAACACGTTTTATAAAATAATGAAGGAATATGAAGAAGCAAAGTAGCATCTCTGCTATAAGAAATGCTACTTTACCACTAGTTGCAAGAACGCTGGTACTACCTCATACTTATCAAGATAAGGATGTAAAGTATCTTCTAAACAGAAATTTTGTATTTTTATAGCATTGAAGTTCATTTTTTATCGTTTTGAAGAAGAATTTTTTCTTAACTTGATAGAGATGTGGTGCTACCCCATATAGAATGAATTTGATTCTTATAGCTTCTTTATACGGTTCTGTTGCAAAAACTTAAAAACTTTTACAAATAATCTCTAAACCCTGGACTATTTCTCTATAAAGGTGTGTAATCAGTATGGAAAAACAAAATTTATTCAAGTGAAAGCATTATCAAAATCTTTATAAACGACTCTTTATAACACCGGCCATAAAGTTTAAGATAATATTCGCTGCAACATGTGGTGTATAATTTTGTTGATGATCATACCAAGGGCTTACTTCATTAATATCTATTCCAACCACTTTAGATTTTAATGCAATTTCATAAATACTATCAATTACCTCATATGGATATAATCCATTTGGATTAGGAACACTACATCCAGATATAAAAGCTTGATCCATAGAATCGACATCTACAGATAAATATACCCCCTCTGTAGATTTTGTCACATGATTTATAGCTTCTTCTATAACCTTTTCTCTTCCCATTCTTCTCAAATCATATAACGTCCAAATTTTAGCTCCTCTACTTTCTAATTCTTCCATATAATAATTAGAATAAATAGGCGCTCCAATCCCTATAATTGCGACATTATTATAATCAATTTTATCTTGTAAAGTTTTTAACCAATGACCTGAGTGCTCTTTACCTTTTAACGGATCTCTAAAATCAAAATGTGTATCGAAAATAATAACACCAAATGAATCATTACCTAATCTATTATACATCCCTCTAATAATTGGATCAGCAATTGAGTGGTCACCTCCTAAGAAAATTGGAATATGCCCCTGTTCAATATTGGATACAGCTTCTTCCATGTTTTTATAAGATTGCTGCAAATCATGTACAATATCTACGGATCCTAGATTATAAAAAACGCTTTTATCTAGAGAAACTCGTTTATCAGCACAATAAAGACTATAGCTGTTTAAAACATCTAAAATGCTTTGTGGACCAAATCTAGTACCTGGACGATGACTAACTGCATAGTCAAATGGGAAGCTTAGGAATGAGAATTTTGTCATTTCATTATTTTTTGATAGATTATCAAGTGACTCCCAATTATCTGCTATCCATTTCACAGAAGAATCGTTAACTACTTTTAGTTTATGAATATCCATAATACCACTTCTCCCTTAAAAAATTCGTTTTCTATCTTCTATTCAAAAGTAATACATCGGCTTGTTTTGCAGCATTTTTAGCATATTGTAAGGCCATTTCTGGAGTCTTTGCTTCTGTAACTAACCTAGCAACAAAATCTCCATTAGAAAGTGGTGGATAATTAACCTTATCACCAATTTTCGCCATAACCTTTAAATCGGAGACCCCTGGCAATTTTTTTAGTGATTCTAAATTCGAAATCCCTCCAAACTCTCCAGTTTCTGGTATACTTATACCGAAAATAGCTGCTCCTTTATTTGAATTAACTTTCCAGGTCAATGAATTACCCAAGGCAGTTTCTACTACCATTTCACACGGATTAGAATCAAGGGCTAACTGAATCATATGACTTCCAGCCATATCTCCCATTAGTCTTGGATTTATTTCTATAATCTTAACTTGTCCATTTTGAATGCGACACTCTGTATGAATTACCCCACAATCTATATTTAACATCTTAAGTGCCAATGCCACCTCCTTGTACAACAAGTTCGTATAAGCATTGTTTACAGGAAAATAAGCTCCTGCTTCTACAAAATACCCTCTCTCAGTCCCCATTAATGCTTTACCAGTTACACCAATAAGTTGAATACTTTCTCCTTTAAATTGAATGGTTTCCACGCTAAATTCATCACCATCAATATACCCTTCTAATAGTACTCCGCTTGCTAATGATTGTCCTGATGTATTAAGCCCCCAGCTTTCAGCTATTTTCATGTATTCTATCAATTCATCTTCAGAATTAATCTTTACTACATTCCAACTATCATTTGCATCTTGTGGTTTGGCGATAAATGGGTATCCATTTATTCTTGCAAAATTAACAGCTTCTTCAATTGAATATGCCAATTGAAATGGAGGATTCAGATATGGGCAATGCTTTTTAATATTAAGTCTCATTTTATATTTATTACGAACATCCTTTGCTGCTTGATAAGAAATACTAGGTAAACCTAAATCTTCAGCTACAAAAGAGGCTTGTGGCACATAATAATCGTGCGTAGTAGTTACACCATTTATTGTATATGTATTATTTAATTTACGAACTGCTTTTAATAGGTGATCTAGATTATTTGTATCACACTCTAAATAATTAACATCATTCGGCAAAGTGGTATTATACTTTTTTATATCCTTACAAACTACAGTAATTCGGTATCCTCTTTCAATAGCATAGTCTATTGCTTTCTCTCCTGCCCCGCTCATACTAACCTCAATAAACACAATATGCTTATTCACGAAAATCCTCCTTATTTAATAACAACAAATAGATTGCTATTTCTCTAATTACAAATATACTACCTATTGTAATTTCATTTACATTAGGTAGTATATTTTATATTTTAGTTGCTCAATACTTTATCTGGATTTTCTCTTCTATATAATCCTTTTAACACTACTTCATCTGGTGTATTATTTTCCTCCCAACTATTGTAGTCTTCCATTTTCCGATCAAATCCTTTTAGATTAGTCTCATCCCATACTCTTTCTCGAACTGCACAGTATCCTTCTTGCTCTTCAGCTCTTACATGAGTTGCAAATTTTGAATTCCAAATTTCTTTTAAATTATTTATTCGAATATGTCCTAAGAATCTGCCTAAGCCATTACAGTCATACACTTCTCCATAAAGATTTACAAACATCCCAACATTAACTTGACGACATTTGTAACCTCCTGCCATTGGCAAAGAAGGATTATAAGTAATTCCAAATTCTTTTTCATCAATTTCTTTTAAACGATTAATAAAGCTATTCGCTCGTTCTTTTTCAAATAGTTTTGATTTTTTATCTGCAATTCCTTCTGGAATTAATGTAGTAATATAGTTATGAACATTATTTCGACGACACCATCTAAAAATTCTTTCAATATCTTCAAAGTCCTCATTCCTAGGTGTGACAACTAAATCAATTGCTAACCTTGTTGGAATTGATTTGGTGAAACCTTTTACAACTAGTTTTTCAAGAATTTTCTCTAGATACGCACCGTATCCTTTTACCTTAACAATGTCATCGTTAATTTCCTGACTTGTAGAATTGTACTTTAAAAATATAGTTGCCCCTAAATTATATAAACGATCTATTGATTCATCATCTAAATGCCACCCACTTGTAAAAATAACTGGTGTCATTTCATTTTTATGAATAAACTCAATTACTTCCCAAAATCCCTCATCAATCATCGGTTCCCCAGAACCAGGGAATTCTACAGTACGTGCTCCCAATTCTTTTGCTTGTAAAATTAAACTTTTTCTATCTTCCGTAGTTAACGGCTGACGCTCACCTTTATTAAAACGATCGGGAGTACGATCACAATAATAACAATGTAGTTTACATTCACTTGTAAAGTCCATATCCAATAATAACATTCTATTATCCGCTTTAGCTGCCTCTACTTCTTCTTTTGAAAAATCAGTTCCTTTAGCCCACAATACTTCAATTTTTTGCTTTGCTTGTTCTAAATGTTCTTTACTAGTTAAAACCTCAGGTAACATTTAATTT
>NZ_JBNLYC010000213.1:0-6165 GCF_050172015.1 Bacillus sp. GMa5/1
GTATATTAATCGGAACATTAATATGCTATTCAATTTATTTTATGTTTTTCTATCTGTTCCCTACTCATTTTTCAAATTCAGATGTACGCTTCGCTTCACTTGTCGTTGAAGCCATTACATTTGTATCACTGATTTACTCTATATATTCTAAGAAAGTCAGTTCAAATCCGTTTTGGATATGTATTACAATAGCAATTGGTAGTTTTTTATTAGGAAAAATAGTATATACATATCAAGATAGCTTCTTCGAAATTCCAATACATCGTTTTACGGTTTCTGATGTATTTTACATGTTTTTTCTATTTTTCTGTCTTATCGCTTTCTGCTATAAAATCTTAAAGGAATGCAATAAATGGGAAAAAGCGTTCTTTATTTGTGATATATGCATAGTGCTTACTTCCATATTCACATTAGAATGGTATTTATTTAATCAACCAAATTTAAATATATTCGCTCTTTCACTAGGAGATGTTTTCCTTTCATTTTTATACCCAATTGCAGATTTATTATTTCTACTGCTAGGTGTTAGTCTCTTTTTCCGTCCAACAATTTTTAATTCCAAACGGAAAATTTATATCTTTATTTTTGTATTAATAAGTTCTGCAACTTTTAACTATATTTATTTTTACTTAAATAACCACTTATCAACTGAAACTATAATATTATTACGTCTTTTATATAGAATACCTATATTACTTATTGCAATAGCTGGCTCTATTTCAGAAGATCATAATAGCCATAAAAATTATTTCCTTGTAAACCCTATAATAGGAAAAAAAGCTTTAGTTGTATTTCCTTATCTTGCTGTTGCAATACTAATCGGGTTTACATTAAAAGAACAAACATCCTCTTCAACTCTCATTACAGGAAATTGTATTACTTTTATTTTCGTACTCATTCGTCATTCTATCGTACGTATGCAAAACAATTCCTTAACAAAACGTTTGCAGGCATTTAATGCCCAACTAGAAGAAAAAGTTACTTTACGGACGTCTGATTTAGTTCATAAATCAGAGGCTCTTTCTCAAAAACAGCAAAAGTTTAAATCATTATATGAATATCATCCTGACCCTATCTTCACCATTGATTTAAATGGAATATTCTTAAATGTAAATAAGGCTGGGAGTGTACTACTTGGGGCACCAACGGATGAGTTACTAGGTGAAACTTGTTTTTCGATCATTTTAGATGAAGATAAGCATAAGCTAGCATTGGCATTAGAAAAAGTGAAACAACAAGAATCGGCATTCTTACAACTTAGTTCTCAATATAAAGATGGCTTTACTTATTTTTTATACGTTACAATCATTCCTATTATAATAGACGGACAAATTTCAGGAAGCTATATTATGGTGAAAGATATTACTGCACTAAAAAAACAGCAAGAAGAAATAAAATATTTAGCATTCCATGACACTGTAACGAAAATTGGGAACCGTGCCTTTTTCCATAAGAAATTAAAGAGAGTTATAAAAAATGCTAAAATAACAGAAAGCGAGTTTGCATTATTATATTTAGATTTAGATCGCTTTAAAGCAATTAACGATACACTTGGACATTCATCAGGAGATTACATATTAGAAGAAGTAGCAAAGCGATTCCAATCATGTCTTCCATCACATACTCATCTTTCAAGAATCGGTGGCGATGAATTTACAATCATAATTGAAAACTATACTGACGAAGATTACTTATTCCAATTATGTAACCAATTATTTGAATGCATGAAAAAGTCATTTATCATACATGAGCATAAATTAACTTTATCACTGAGTATCGGCATCGCTATTTATCCACATTCCGGAATCGATACCGCTACACTTCTGAAAAACGCTAATGTTGCAATGTATGATGCAAAAGCAAAAGAGCTTAACTCTGTCTCTATTTATGACGATGTAATCGCTAAAAAAATTGAAAGACGATTACGATTAGAAAAAGATTTACCAAACGCACTACAAAATGAAGAATTGTTCCTTTTGTATCAACCTCAAGTTGATAGTGAATCTAATAAAATTATCGGTGCAGAAGCTTTAATTAGGTGGAATCATCCTGAATTAGGTATTATTTCTCCATACGAGTTTATTCCGATTGCAGAAGAAACACTACAAATTATTTCAATAGGAAAATGGACATTAGAGCAGGCTTGCAAGCAAATGAAACGTTGGCACGCACTCGGATATTCACATTTAAAAATAGGTGTAAATTTATCTGCTAAAGAATTTGAACAAGAGGATTTTGTAAAGTCTATTTCTTCTACTTTAACAAATACAGGTTTACCAGCAAGCTCTCTTGATCTTGAATTAACAGAGCGAATTGCAATGATGGATGAGCGAGAAACATTGATAAAACTGCGTACACTAAAAAGTTTAGGGATTCACATTTCTATCGACGATTTTGGTACAGGTTATTCTTCGCTAGCCTACTTACCTTTGTATCCAATTGATACGTTAAAAATCCCGAGAGAATTTATTACAATGTCTGAAACATGTGATGATGGAATGGAAATTATTAAAACGATCATCACATTAGCAAATACATTAGGAATGTCTGTCATTGCTGAAGGTGTAGAAACGAAAGAGCACGTAAATTTCCTTCAAAAAAATAAATGTCAGTTTATTCAAGGTTATTATTACAGTAAACCTATTCATATTCATGCATTTACTGAGCTATTAGAAAACGGCATTCACCGATAGTACATAACTAATTAGAATAAATAATAATGAATTTGAACAAATATAGTAAAAAGGAAAGAAGATACCTTCTTTCCTTTTGTTTTTCTATTTACATTTCTATTACTCCACCACTTCATTTATTATATCTATTATTTGATGAATTCCCTCATCATTTGTTTTCTTATATCCATTCATGTTTTGAATATATTTCTCCTTATTTGTATACAACTTATTTACTGCATATATAAATGTATTCGTACTTACTCTGTCTTGGAGTATAACTTCCGCATATCCTTGCCGTGAAAAATATTCAGCATTTAAAACTTGATCTCCCCTGCTGGAACTGTTAGTTAACGGGATAAGCAACATCGGTTTCTTCAAAAATAACAATTCAGAAATAGCAGTAGAACCCGCTCTGGAAACTACAACACTTGCCATATTTAGTATATGCGGCAACTCGTCGCCTATATATTCAAATTGCATATACCCCTCCATGCCAATAGATGGGTCTACCTTCCCTTTACCACATATATGAATAATATTAAAGTTTAATAGTATTGTATCTAAACATTCCCTTACCATATCATTTATCCACTTAGCACCTTGACTCCCACCCATAATTAATAATACTGGTTTATCTTGCTGAAATTCACAATATCTTCTTCCTCGTAATACGTTACCCTTCTCAATTTCTTCCCTTACAATTGGTCCTACATAAACCTTCTTCTCATTACTTACATTTTCTCCTGTCTGAGGAAATGTTGTGCATAGCTTTGTAGCAAAAGGTAATGCTATTTTATTGGCAAGTCCTAATGTGCTATCTGGTTCACGTATAATTATAGGCACACGATTTAACCATGCTCCTATAGCTACAGGAACTGAAACAAATCCTCCTGCTGAAAAGATAACGTCAGGCTTTGTTTTCTTAATTAATTTATAACTTTGTAAACAACCTCGTATAATTTTAAAAGGATCTTTAAAATTTTCCCAATCCCAATATCTCCTAAGCTTGCCCGTTGAAACACTATTGTATTTAACATTTTGCACTAATGATTTTTCAATTCCATTTTTGGATCCAATATACTCGACTCTCCAGCCTTTCTCTATAAATTTAGGAATTAATACAATATTAATCATAACGTGTCCGGCTGTACCGCCCCCAGTAAAAAGAATCGTTTTGCTCATAACTTATACCCACCTTTATTATTAAAAATCTAGCTTTATATTTACCTTTTAAATGTAAATAAAATTATTATTTTTTATATAAATCTTTAACTCCACCTCTATATCTTGTAAAAGATCTTTAATGAGTTCATAAAAATCATTTCCATACTCACTACACTCGTATTGAGCAAAGATTTGAATCACATATCTAGTTTTCGTCTCTAATGCTGACTTTATTTGTTTAACCCTTTTTTCTTCTACATACGCTTGATATTTATGTATTGCCTCATAAAGACGCAATACATGCGCTTCTTCATCTCTCCAATCCAACGCATCAACAATTGAAAGAAATAGCGTATTTTGATTATCTATTATTTCATAATCATTCATATATTTCTTACACCCTTTTTTGTTTTTCATTGCATGCAGATGTCACTACACTTCGCATACTCAAGTACATCTTTTAATGATTGATGAAATTCAATTTCTGGGATCCAACCTAACCTTTTTATTTCCTCTATTGCTAAACTCTCATTTGAGTCGCTCCCACTTTTCTCTGTTTCCTCTATAAAAAAATTTAGCTGTGTTAATTCTTTATATTGTTCTAGTACATTTAACAAAGATCGTTTTACTCCTGATCCGATATTATATTGTTTTCCATTTATTCCATCTCGTAATAACACATGATACGCTTTGACCGCATCACGTACATCTAGAAAATCTCTACTATCTTTCAAACTGTTTACTTCGATAATAGCTTTACTTCTACCTGATTCTATATCTATCATTTTCTTTGCGAGAATCGAACAAATGCCATTCGATACCCCTGGACCAATTAAATTTGAGGGCTTTGCAATGATAATATTTGAATCCATTAATCCTCCCCAAGCCTCTGCAATAATAACTTGCATCGTTTTACTTAAACTATATGGATTTGAAATTTTTATTTCGTTCATACTATCTGCTTGCAAAGCAGATCCTATAACTAATGTTCTACAATGCGAGGCTTCTTGCTTAATTGCTTCTAATAAATATAATGTTCCTATTACATTAACCTCTATATATTCAAGGGCAGCTGTCCAAGATTCTATAACCGAATTCCTTCCTGCTAAATGCAATACGTAGTCTGGCTTTATTTGTTTCATTACCTTCATTACTTCGCTCTTATTAGTTAAATTACAAGTAATACCATTTCTAATTTTTTCTCCATATGCACGATTTTGAAACATAGGAATTACATGAAAGCCCTGCTGTAAAAAATAGTGGCAAGCATGGCGTCCTGTGAAACCATTTGCACCAGTTATTAAAAGGCTCGCATTTTTTTTCATCGCAAAAACCCTCCTTTTAATAGCATTTGTTTCACCTCATGTTTTCCAAGTAAGTCTTGTTGAGAACTAAAACTCTTCACATCCACTAGCGGATAGCTAGAATAATATTCTTGAAGTCCTTCTATAGGAATAGTCGGTAGTACCACAAAATAATTTTGATCAAAACTTATACTTGTTTTACTCTCTACCTCAGATAGAAGCATTTCACTTAATTTTTCACCCGGTCTTATCCCTACCTCTTTTACCTTAACTTTTTCTTTTCCGGAATATTCAATTAATACTTCTGCTAAATCTGTTATTTTACATGCCGGCATTTTCATAACAAAAATTTCCCCGCCTCTACCTTGAGATACGGCTTTAAATAACAACCCAACAGCATCTTCAACTGTTAAGAAAAATCTAGTCATATTCGCATCGGTAATCCCTACTTCTGAAGATTTTTTAATTTGTTGTTTAAAAAGTGGTACTACACTTCCACTCGTTCCTAAAACATTTCCACCACGAACACAAATGAATTTTGTTTTCTTCGTTTGTATATTCGCATGAACCATTAATTTTTCACCAATTGCTTTTGTCATCCCATACGTATTTGATGGATCAGCTGCTTTATCCGTTGAAACATATATAACTTTTTCAACTTGCATCTGTATAGAGGCTTCAATTACATTTTGCGTACCATGTATATTGGTTTTTATAGCTTCATAAGGATAATACTCACATACTGGAACATGTTTTAAAGCTGCAAGATGGAACACATAATGTACACCTTGGCAAGCATAGACTAGTCGATCTTTATCACGAATATCTCCAATAATAAATTTTAACCTATCATCATTTATAAACTGTTGCTGCATTTCAAACTGAACCGTTTCATTTCTTGAAAAAATTCTAATTTCTTTCGGTGATTTTTCTAATAGTTGTTTTATAAGTTCATGCCCCCACGAACCTGTACCACCAGTAATTAAAATTATTTTATTTAACATTCTTCTTCCTCCTACGAA
>NZ_JBNLYC010000214.1:0-6118 GCF_050172015.1 Bacillus sp. GMa5/1
ATTTAATTCTTAACTCATTAACAATATTAAAATTAAGATGTTTGTTTTATAGGTAATTCTTTACTTCTATTCTCAATAAGTCTATCTAAAAGTAAGTAAACAAATCCAGAAATAATACAACCTACACCTAAGATTGTAAATAACATATGCCCTAAAAGCTGATCCAGTAATACACCACCTAGAAGAGGTCCAAATACATTACCTGTAATCCATTGCAGGTTAGCTGCCCCCATATAAGTCCCCCTCAAATGTTCTGGAGCTATATTAGCAACAAATGTCATTTGAACAGGTGACATAATCATTTCCCCTACTGTATAAACTGTATAAGCTATTAATAATGAGCCTAGAATAACTAAATCATTTGCGTCTATTACTTGAAACCACTTTGGTAACCATCCTATTGCTAAAAGGCCAACGCCAAAAAGAATGGCACCATATAGCATTGATTTACCAATTGATTTGTGAGTTAACCACTTTGAAATAGGAAATTGGAAACATACAACCAATAATCCATTTAAAGTCATTAAATATGGAAATGGATTACCATTTCCAAAAATCATTGTATCCTCATTACTAAAATGAAGTGGTAACATACCTTCCGATTGTGAGAATCCCATAAATATAATGATTCCCGTCACTATATAGAATAGAAATATTCTATCTCTTATAACAACTCTTAACGTAAATCTTATTGACTGTTTATGTGTTTCCTCATGTATCATTATATTTTTAGGTTTTGTTTCCTTTAGAAACAATAACATTAATATTGTATAAAACAGCATGGTTCCAGAAGTAATCAAAAATATGACATCTTTTGATACAACCACAACTGCTGCACCAATGATAGGGCCTATCGCAGCTCCTATATTATGAGCCATTCTAAGTAATCCATATGCCTCAGTTCTTTTTTCGGGTTCTGTTACATCGGTAACCATTGCAGATGCCGCTGGTTCAAAGAAAGAATTACATAGTCCTAAACCAATAGATAAAATGGCATATGCTATAAAACCATCAATAAACAAAAAAACAAGCATTAGTAGCCCATTACTCGCCATAGAGAGCACCATAGTTGGTTTCCGGCCATAAGTATCTGCTATATGCCCTCCAATTAATGAACCAATACTTGCTGCAATTGGAGATAAGGCTATAATTATACCTACCTCAAGTAGAGAATCCACTTTGTCCTTCAAATATAATGCAAAAAATGGCATTAACATCATCATTGCAATACCATTTAAAGCTTCCCCAATAAAGCGGATCCAGACATTAAGGTCCATCCCCCTTAATTCTTTCCATGTACTCCTCATATAGTTACCTCGCCTATGCTCAAAGTATATTTTTATCCCAACAAAAGTTTTACTATATTATTATTAAAATCTAAATTTAGCCTGCTATGCTGAAACCTCCGAAAAACCTATCTTTTGATAAAGTAATACAAACTTGTCCCTATAATTTCTAGTGCCTCCTGCATACGTTGAGGAGAAATATTTTCTAAAACGGTATCTTGAGGTGTATGGAATACCTTTTCAACATGATAAATGAGGGGATCCCAACTCTCTACATCCATCCAAATAAATAGTGCCGAGGAAATTCCAGCTTCGTTAAATGGTACATGATCACTAGAATCAAACTTTCCAGTTAATACAACCGATTTCCCTAATGCTTTACTAGTAGCTACCGCAGTATTTGTTACTTCATTTTGAGAACCATCTAGTGTCATTGCATATAAGTCCTTAGCCTGCTTGTAACTTGTCGCTATCATATCTGCATTAAAGACCCCTAGAATATGTTTCTTATCTGTTGTAGATAACTGATTAACATAATGGTAAGCACCTAAAGATTCATTTTCTTCTGCTCCAAAGGCTATGAATTGAATTTCTTTATTAGTCTCTATATCTTTAAAATTATATGCTAACTCTAATAAAAGTCCTACGCCGGAAGCATTGTCATTTGCCCCAGGTGCTCCGATAACACTATCATAATGAGCACTCATTATTGCTACATCCTCATTATCTGTCTTGTATTTGGGCTTTTTTTTCGCAATAACATTTAATGAACTCAAATTCATTTCGTGTTTTTCCTTTAAACTAACTATATTTTTATTATGCACTATCTTATCTTTCATTCTTATTCCCTGATTATAAGCAAGCCCAAATACAGGTATTTCTTGTTTCTTTTTTAGAACTGGGTTAAAGGCTTCTCCATAGTTGCCTCTATCCCCAATCGTACTATATAACAATACAGCTTTTGCTCCCTTTTCTGCTGCATACTCAACTTGTTCATTATATTTCTCATACGTATCAGCTTGTTCCAATAATACTATTTTCCCATGAATTGGTTCAGGTGAATTTTTAATATCATTCTCTTTTCCTATAGAAACTACCTGCCCCACGACAGGATCTTTAGGTATAGATGCATTAGATGCTGCTCCAACTTGCCATTCTTTTTCCCCATACATACTAAAAGAGATACTCCCAATATATTGATCTGGTACAGGAAATGCCTGATACTCCACTTCATACCCTAATTTTTTCAATGTATCTCCAATGTATGTAGCTGCTTTATGTTCTTCCTTAGTCCCACTTGGACGTGGACCAATTTTCTCAGACAGAAAACGTGTATGTTCAATAGCTCGACTAGCACGAACTTTATCTGCCATGAGAGAACTTTGGTCGTTCTTAGTCATAGCATGTACTGGTATTACCTTTCCACATAAATTACTAAAAAGGAAAAGCAACAAAATCCCAAAGGTTACAATAAGCTTCTTTATAAGATTTAGTTTTTTCATTTGTCCTCCCTATGATTAAAAAAGATTAATAGTAAAACCTTTCCTCCTAACACACTTACTTAGAAGAAAAGGTTCATTAAAATAATCTCTAACTCAAATTACATGTAAAAATAAATAAACCAATATTGCTTTTTATATCTCCAAAAAATTCATTTTTGTTTGCATACCAGCAATATTCTTTTGAAACCAATTAAGAGTCTCCCATGACCTCTTTCTATTCGTATAATCCGTTTCCTGAACCTCAAATACAATACCTATGTTTTTATCCAAAGTATTGTTCTTCAATTTTAATAAAGTTTCATGTAATATACTCTCATCAATAGATCCATTAACCGGATTCTCTCCCTCAAAGCAACGTACCTCACTATAAGGAATCGTTAAATGTTTAAAAGAACTAAAATGAAAATGTTTAATATGTTCCATTAAGCTTAAATACTTATGAAAATCCTTATATTCAATTTCCTCTTGCCTTAATAATTTAGAAATACCTAAACGTGTAAGATAGGTTATAGACCAATGACATATATCCCATGTTATTCCAACGTTAGATAACCCCAAATTAACCAAATCAGTAAAATCTTCGGGATATATAAATATAGGATCAAAATCATCGCCCAAGTTCCCAATAATGGGTAGGTTTTCAACGCCAATCCATATATCAGTTCCTTTTATTTCTGCATCTAGCATGTTAAAGAACTCTATAATCCTTTTTCTATTATCAAGAAGATTATAGTTTTGAAATTCCGCGACATTCATAAATTGATTAGCATGCACTGTTATACCTGATGCATTATACTTTATAGCAAGGTCAATAAATTCATATAGTTGCTTTTTAATAAATTCATCATTGAGATAGTCTGCATTATCAGTAGGAAAATGCAGCGTTAACAAGGATGGATTAAGGGTTTGAACAAAAGAAAGGACCTCAGAAAACCTTTTTATATATGAGTTATTAAATAAAGATGTCCCATCAAAAATATTTGCTTCTAATCCATAGCCTTTTTCAACCCATTTTAAGTCAATCTGTTTACTATCTAAACCAAAGAACGGGACCTGTGGTATTAACATATTCTATTCACCTACCATGTCCCCCTTACTAACATAAATGCCTCAGCCGCTTGGTATCCAGATTTGGCACCCCATACAAATGCGTTATGTCTCATTGCTTCTATAGAGCGTGGATGAGGAAATTCCCTTAACTCAGATTCATAATGTCTCATCGCACTTAATTTCTCCTCCAAATGATCTTCAATATTCACAAAATAATTAGGAAGAAACTTATCTTTTTCATTATAATTCCACTCTGTAGAAGATAAAGTTTCATATGCAAATACCCATTTGATATTAGTATCTGGCAGAGGGCGTGTCGCTGTCATTACTGCTCTGTAAACAACAGTATGATCAATATTTATATCTCCACCATATTGAGTATAAATAATTGTAGGATTTACTTTTTCAATGTGATTTTCAATCTCTTTCACTACATCAAGTAAGGGTAATGTATCAAGACGATTATCAGGGAAATCTAGTCTTGCAAAACTCTTTACACCAAGTGTAGTACATGCCCCCTCTGTTTCTTTATAAGATAAGTTCTTAACCTCTAAATCTAGCTCTTTATATTCTTTAGCTCTAGAAGATTTTCCCTCTGCAAGTATTACAACATGTACATCATCACCTTGTTTCACGTGTTTCGCTATTGTTCCACCAACACCAATTATTTCATCATCCGGATGAGCGGCAAATACAAGTACATTCATATAATTTTAGACTCCTTTAATTAATTTTTCTGTTTCCTTTGGCCCACAATTTAGTAAAATATCTAAAATAGATAAATGTGGTATAAATTCCCCAAATAATTGCTTGTAGGAATAATCTCTTATTCTTTGGTAGATAATTTCTATATTCTCATTCTCAAAGTCATTTTCGTTTAAATAATCTTGCCCTAAACTTCCAGAATAATAAGTACTGGCATTAAATTTCTGACACAATTCTAATACAAAATCACTTTTCTTACCTGTAATCCCTTCTAGATCTGATACATAATATAGCTCCGTATCAATGTTTAATTCACGGATAATAAAATGAATAAAATTCATGTTCATATCATTTAAATTAATCCAATCTTCCGAATAAAAACCTTCTAAATACTCCTTATATACATTAAAATAAGGTGCATTAGAATAATTAATTCTTATCGTTTTCCAATGCTTCCGTTCCCAATCTTGAGTATTGTCTATCTTTAACTCATTAAATGGAATTTCTTTATAATTCTTCGTTTGTATTGGAACCGTTAGCCAAGACGCTCCTTGTGAAGTCTTAATACGATTCCTATTTAAAAAACCTTTTTTTTCAAATTGTGCTATATCATGAAATACAAACACATCTGATTTATGAATTTTTTCAAAAAAACCATACCAAGGTAAATAACTTGGTTGGTGGCCACTAATAATCATAGTTTAAATCCTTTCTTTTAAACAAAAACATTTTTTCAAAGCTGCCCCCCAGTATATCTTAGGTCTAGCAATCCCTTTATTATGTGAATATCCTAAATCCGCATACTTTAATTTATTATGAATTGCTAATTCAAACGCATCATTTAGTAGTAAATATGAAGATTGCGAATTTTTTCCTTTGGTATTATTAATATTAATCCAGTAATATAAAACCTGTTTATCCATTATAAAAAGGCTGGAACTAATTAGTTCTTCTTCTAAGAATGCCCCTAAAAAAAGGATTTTTTCTTGTAAATTAAGAACTAAATGATAAAAAAACTCTCTACTAAATGAATAACTCGCTCCTATACTGTTATTATGTTCTTGATATAATTGGTAAAACTCATCTAATTCCGCTACAGTTATAGGACGAATTTCAACATTCTGTTTACGTGCATACCTAACACTTGTCCTAGCTTTCCCAGAACACGATGTCCATAAATCCTCAAACTTATTTGGTAGATCTAACATATAAGTTTCTTTATAATCCCACTTTTCCTTACTATAACTTTGAAAAGGATTTATCGTTATAGGTAATAAAAGCTTTTGAATTTTATTTTCAAACTTCTTATTTATTATAGATTCATAAACTGAAAAATCTAATTTATCTTGGCCAATTATTATTGGGCCTCCATAACCAATTAAACTTCCCAATAGCCTACCATCTTGTACATACATAGGAGATAAAACTACTGTATCTCGTGTTTCTATTAGTACTGGGAAAAATTGAACACCAGGTAATAATTCCATTAACTTTCCCCATTCGAAACTATGAAATACAGAACCATTATATTCTTCCATACAAGCATCCCAGTATTGGGCGTCAGTACATATTTCG
>NZ_JBNLYC010000215.1:0-6042 GCF_050172015.1 Bacillus sp. GMa5/1
TTGCAATTACAACTTTTGCTGGGGTAGGTACGACATTTGTAACAAATACAGTATATGCTGCTAATGACAATTCTAGTAAAATACTAGTTCGTTCTAATAAGAGTATAAATACAACAACTAGCTCGAGATTGCCTGTATTATCAGTCAATCCTTATGATGAACCTAGATTTTCGAGACAGGGATATCTTGAAGAGGCACCTTTAGGAATTAATGCTCCTTATGCTTGGGGAATTAAAGGAGGAGATGGTCAAGGAGCAACTTTTGTAGATTTGGAAGAAGGCTGGTTATTAAATCATGAAGATTTAGTCGGTCAAAATATTGAATTTATGTCTGGAAAAATGAGTAATGATCTTTCTCATGGTACTTCAGTTCTAGGTGTTGTTTCTGCAGCTGACAATCGGATTGGGAACATTGGGATTGCACCAAAAGCAAAGGCAAAAGTAATTTCAGTGATCCGAGATAATGGGAGAATCGATGTAAGAGATGCTATTTTAAGTGCCGTAGATTCTTTACAGGCTGGAGATGTTTTATTAATAGAAGAATCCTTTAAATATGATGGATATGGAGATGACCCTTTACCAGTAGAAGTATACCCGAGTATATTTAACGCAATTCGTAAAGGTACAGATAAAGGTATTATTATTGTAGAAGCAGCTGGTAATGGTGGGATTGATTTAGATAAATTTAAAGACCGTAATGGTAAACTGATTTTAAATCGAAATAGTCCAGACTTTAAAGATTCAGGAGCTATTATAGTTGGAGCATCTACTGCAAGAGTTCCTCATAAACGTTTAGGTTTCTCTAACTATGGTAGTAGAATTGATGTATATGGTTGGGGAGAGTATGTTGATACATTAGATACATATCAAAATCAAAATAGTAAAGGACAAAAAGTTACAGATCAGAGTATAATGAATCGTTATACTTCTAATTTCCGTGGTACTTCTAGCGCTTCGCCTATAATCGCTGGGGCTGCTGTATCAATTCAAGGGATTGCTAAAGAACATTTAGGTAAGGCATATACACCAAAAGAATTGAGAGCAATTTTAAGTAATCCTAATACAGGCACAAAGTCTAATGACCCATCATCTGATAAAATAGGGGTTTTACCAGATTTAAAAGCGATTTTGTCTAACCTTGGTTTTCATAGTGATTTAACTACCAATGATTCTATGGTATTTCCAGATAACGTAGAAAAAAATGAAGGAAAAGAAAATTCAACTTTCGTATTTCCAGGTGAAGAAACAAAAAAAACAGGGGATAAAAATTCAACTGTAACATTCCCAGAAGAAGATTTAAAACAGCAAGAAAAAGAAGAGGGATTAATTGTTTTTCCTGATTAATAAAAAAATACTACCTTCCATTTGGAGGTAGTATTTTTTATTTCTTGTCATTAACAAGCAGGCATGAAATTTGTATTTGTTTATCTTTCATAATGAACTTAACCACAAAGTCGAATGTTTGACTGTTAATTAACTTTTTCGTCTCAATCAATTACATGAATCAATCTAGAAATGCTTGCTGCAATGCTTTCAGTCCATCGCTGTATATACCATGAAATAGATTTATTGCCTCTTCATCACTAACTGCAACAGGAGTGAACGTACCAGACCACTCTACTAACGATGTGTTACTTTCAGTACCTTCTTTAACTTGGATTGTAGATAAATAATTAGTGACCGGGAACGGTGCATTCATGATTGAATACGTGTAGTAGCGTTCCTTATCATTGAATACTTCTAAGCGTTCTATAATTGTTTCACCATCTGGATTAGCTAGATGACGTACACGACCGCCTTCAGTTAATTTACTGCTAGGTATATAAGGTAACCAGTCTGGAAGGGAGTTGAAACCTCCGATTAATTGCCATACTTGTTCAGTTGATCCGAAAATTTCCATAGATATAGTAGTATATGCCATGTTCATTACGCTCCTTTTCATCCCGGTATTTACGGGTAAATAATCAGTAGAGAATAAATCGCCCCACTGATTAAAGTTTCACTTTATAGGTCCATAACTTATAGTGAGAACGAATTTTATCGTGGATTTTTTATTTAATATATAATTATAAATTTAAAACTATATACTTTTAATGATTAAATTATATAATAAATATAGAAATGAAAATTTATGAGCAAGGAAGTTGAAAAATATGACATTAACAATGGGCTTTATTGGATTTGGAAAGTCAGCTAACCGCTATCACTTACCTTATGTAAACACGCGTAATAATATAAAAATAAAAACGATTTTTGTACGTCAAATAAATGAAAAATTAGCGGCTCCATATAAGGGAAAAGGTGTTTACTTCACTACTGATTTGGACGAATTGTTGAATGACAAGGAAATTCAAGTGGTGACGGTCTGTACGCCAGCACATACGCATTACGAATTAGCGAAAAAAGTTATACTTGCTGGAAAATCAGTTATCGTTGAAAAACCATTTTGCGATACAGTGGAACATGCGAAAGAATTATTAGCTTTAGGACGAGAAAAAGGTGTAGTAGTTATGCCTTATCAAAACCGCCGTTTTGATGGTGATTTTTTAGCTGTGAAGCAAGTAATTGAACAAGGATTCCTTGGTGATATTATTGAGATTGAATCACATATTGATTATTTCCGTCCTGGTTCAATCACTCATGAAGCTCCAAAAGAAGAAGGTTCATTTTACAGTTTAGGTATTCATACGATGGACCGTATGATTTCACTATTCGGCCGTCCAGATACGGTTACATACGATATTCGTAATAATGAAATGGAAGGTGCGGTTGATAACTATTTCGATGTTGGTTTACATTACGGAAATCAGTTGAAGATTAAGCTGAAAACGAACCATGTCGTAGCAAAAGATTATCCACGCTTTATCGTTCATGGAACAAACGGATCATTTATTAAATATGGTGAAGATCAGCAGGAAAATGATTTGAAAGCGGGTGTTATGCCTGAGAGTGCAGGATTTGGTGAAGATTCACCGATGTACTATGGAGTTGCTAAGTATCGTAATGCAAATGGTGACTGGATTGAAAAACAAATTAAAACGCCACTTGGTGATTACGGTCGTTTCTATGATGCCGCGTATGAAACAATTATAAATGGTGCACCAAAACTTGTGAAAGACGAAGAAGCGGTAACGAATATTGAAATCTTAGAAAATGGATTTGCTGCCCCATCACCTTCAGTTTACAAACTTGAGGCTTTACATTTGAATGAATAGAAGAGAGTTTGCAGTATAAAGGAGGTATGGAAATGGCAAGCGGATCAACACAAGTAAAATACCTCGGCATTTATCAAAAGATTAAACAGCAAATTTTAGATGGTGAATATAAAATCAACGAAAAAATTCCGAGTAGCCCCGTCCTTGCTGAAGAATTTGGTGTTTCAGCCCTTACTATTAAGAAAGCGCTGGATCTATTAGTTAGAGATGGCTACATCATCCGCCGGCGCGGAAGTGGAACAGTGGTGCAAGATTGGCGTCAACAGGAAAAGGCACGAATGATTCAAACTTTAACGGGTACGAAAGCTGTATACGGCAGTGAGGTAGAAAGTAAAATTATCGAGTTTGCGATTGTTGGGGCTGATGAAGTAGTTGCTGAGAAATTGGGAGTTTCAATCGGTGATTTCGTCTATAAAATCATTCGCCTCCGCATCATTCACAGCATTCCGACGATTATGGAGCATACATGGATGCCAATTTCGGTTATCCCAGGTGTTGAGGCTTCTGTTTTAGAGGAGTCGATATACTCACATATTCAAAATAAACTTGGTCTTGAAGTAGGGACATCTGTTGTCAGGGTTAAAGGAATTCGCCCAGATGATAGGGAAAAGCAGTTTATGAACTTAACAAATCAGAATTTCCTAATGCGAGTTGAACAAGTAGCTTATTTAACGGATGGACGAACTTTTGAATATTCTTATGCAGATCATCTACCCGAAACCTTTGAGTTTGAAACAGTCATTACTGCAAAAAATTATAAAGAGATATAAAAATCGGTTGAGGCAAGTATTGTCTCAACTGCTCCTATTATACGTTAATAGAATGAATCCAAGACTTAACATTTGATTTATAGAACTGTAAAGTTTAAAATTACAGTATAGTTTTTAGAAGTGAGTTGTTATCGTCTGTAAAATGTAGATAAATTAAATATTCTCGAATAAATAATATTGCTTGTATTTGATTCTAAACTGTAATTTTTTTTAATACATTTCAATAACCGATGTTTAAAATGTACGTTTCATAACATTAAAGGAGTGAGTTAAATATGGTAATTCTATATACAACAGCAAGCTGTGCCTCATGCCGAAAAGCGAAAGCATGGCTTGAAGAGCATCAAATTGATTATATTGAAAAAAACATCGTATCAAATTCTATGACAGTTGATGAGCTTAAATCAATTCTTCGTTTAACTGAAGAGGGGGCTACTGAAATTATTTCAACTAGATCCAAAACTTTTCAGGACTTAAATATAAATATTGAGGAGCTCTCGCTCAATGAATTTTATACATTAATAATTGAGCATCCACTAATGTTACGTCGCCCAATTATGCTGGACGAAAAAAGATTGCAGATTGGTTTTAATGAGGAAGAAATTCGTAAATTTTTACCACGTAGCGTTCGAACGTTTTTGAACATTGAATTGCAAAAATTGGCCAATTAATAAGTAGTATTTTTAGAAAAAGTTTTTTGAAAGGAGGAAGCAGAAGATGATTGAAGTATGTGTTACAGTTAATTATAATGATAGAAATTATCAAACAAATGTTATTGTGAGTAAAGATACGATTTGGACAAAAATTAAACAGTTGGCAGAAGAACAAGTGAAGAAACAGTGGAGTGTTTAATTTTATTTTCAACTTAAAAAGCTAAATGAAGTTATCAGATATAGGTGGGACCGGATAGAATATAAGAGAGTTAATTTTTTATGGCAAGAAGTATTCTATATGTTTTAACGTTCTAACCTATCTGTAATATTTATGGCTACAGTTAATATATGAGAAACAATATTTTTGATCGTAGGAGGAAAATCATGAACAGCGACTTTACCTTGGCCATACACAGTTTAACTTATTTAGCTTTACAGCCAGATCGGATGTCAACAAGTAATGCTATTTCAGAAAGTGCAGGTGTACATCCAGTACGCATTCGCAAAGTACTAAGTTTGTTAAAAAAACATAAGTTTATACAATCGAAAGAGGGGACTGGTGGCGGTTTTATTTTCGCTCGCGATTTAGATGAAATTAATCTTTGGCATATTTATCAGATAACCTCTGAAGGTGCTTTGCAGCCGAAGTGTCCAGAATCAAACAATCAGTGTGTTGTAGGTTCGAACATGCGAAAAGTTCTTTTCGCTATTTTCTTAGGTGCTGAAGAGCATCTAGGTGAATACTTAAAGAATTATACAATGAAAGAAGTTGTTGACCTTATCAATCAAGAGCGTTAAGCGGCTTAATTATTATATAGCCGTGAGTTCTTAACACTTAAATGTAATGAAAAATATTACAGTATAATTGTTTTTATATCTTTTTTATTGTCACAAAAAATATTTATAGGAAGGTGAAACGGTATGATGTCAAATAATAATCATGTTTTAAAAGTAGGAGATTGGGTTCGTGGAATATCAAATGAAGGTGAATTAATAGTTGGTTATATTGTATCACTTGATGATGTAGAGGATATAGTTACAGTTAGTATTGTGAAACGTGACGGCCAGTACACAATAAACGAAGCGATTTTACTCTTTAGTAAACACGTTAACAAACTCCCTGAATCAAAGGTAATAAATAAGGAACAAATCCTTTATCTTATAGATCTTGCATTATTAACAGGGGATGAAGAATGGTTTATCGAGCTTTCTTCAAAATTAAACTCGATAAAAGAGCTAGTTAATGAGGGATTTTAAAATTTAAACTTTTGAGGGTGCACACAATCCGCCTTATGGAGAGGACACAATTACTTTTCGCATAAAAGGAAATGATGTAAAAACGATTCATTACAAACATAGAGATATTCCTGATAACGATAATTATGTAAATGAGCTGTCCATATGG
>NZ_JBNLYC010000216.1:0-6018 GCF_050172015.1 Bacillus sp. GMa5/1
AGAGTGAATAAATGAAACCAACTATTAAAAATTACGTATTTTTACATGTAGCTTTTTTGATATATTCTATCATTGTGGTTTACATGAAATGGGCAGCTAAGTTTCCCATTGCTTCCATCTCATTTTTTATTGCTTATTTCGGACTAGTTGTACTTTTATTCGGATATGCAATTTTATGGCAACAAGTAATTAAGCATTTCGAAATATCAAAAGCATATTCACATCGCGGAATTATTATACTGTGGTCAATGCTTTGGTCAGTAGTTCTATTTGGAGATACGATACAGTGGAATCATTTACTTGGTGCGGCTATTATTATCGTCGGAATTGTGGTGGTGACAAAAGATGAATAGTTATATGTTGTTATTGATCTTTGGAATCGTATTGGCCAATTACTCACAAATTTTATTAAAAAAGGCTACTTTACAGCAATATGATTCTAAATTAAAAGAATATGTAAATCCATATGTAATCATCGGTTACTCTTTATTTGTACTTAACGCAGGATTCAATATTATCGCCTTAAAGGGACTGACAATAAATCAAGTCTCTGCATTAGAATCATTAAGTTATATCATCATATTAATTTTCGGTTGGTATTTTTTAGGTGAAAAAGTAACAAAAAGAAAAGTAATTGGGAATACTATCATTTTAATGGGTGTTGTGGTGTATTTTATTAAGTAATCACTTATACAAAAAGCTCCGTTTATCACAAACGGAGCTTTTTACTATTGACCTAAATTTTGCACTTTATCTTTCAAATCTCGAACTTGATCTACCGTCTGCATAAGCTCAGAGTTTTTAAATTGCTCTACATCCACTTTGCCTTCTTCTATCTTTGTCTTCGCCGTATCAATTAACGTATTTAACTTTTCGTTATATCCGACGATTTGTTGATGAAGATCCTTTGCTACATCAGGTGGCGTTAATTCATTGAATGCGGGTATATCTTGTTTAATTTCACTAAGCTTCGTTTCTAATTCTTTTCGAGCCTCGCTATCATTAACGGCCTTTTCTGCTAATGCTGGTGCATCATTTGCAAATGCACTTATTTCATTTACATAGTCTGTCGCCTTTTGAGCATAATCTATGGAGTTCTTTCCTTCTTCCACTATTGAACATCCCATTAAACCAATTGAAACTATGAATACTAATACAATTGATTTTATTTTCATTTTAGACCCCCTTCGTCCTTATAATTGTCTGTAATTTTCTCTATACATAACTTCTAGCTAAATTGTTTATAACCTTTTTCAAATAGCTATTTACCCTCTTACATGCCCTATTATCGTTACAACATCTATTTCTATATGTACGCTTATAATATCTTCAATTATATCCATATACCCTTGTCCTATAGCTGTTCCATAGTGTAATGTAAGCCCCTTCTTTTCATATACTGACTTTGGCACTGAAAAAATAAATCTCCTCAAGTTTCTTTCATCAGCTGGTTCCATAATTAAAACAATCCCATCCTCATCAAACATATACGCTCGCCCTCCAACTTTACATTCACTATGGCTCAGTATTGCCTTGGTCAGCAAAATTTAAAACATAATAAATTAAGATACACTCTGCTCTATCATAAAGTGAAACTTTGATTAGCCCTCACAAGTCGACTCTTTATCGGCAAATAGCGGGATAAAAATAAAAAGCATTCATTCTTTTTTGTTAAGAATGAATGCTTTTTAAAAAATCAATTTCTAACTCTAGCATCTTTTTTTGACGAGGTTTTACTTTCCTTACGGGAACTCCAGCGTAAATATACCAATCATCTAAACTCTCTTTTACCATACTCATCGCACCGACTGCCGTACCTTCTCCTACCGTTACATTTGGAAAAATAATAGAATTAGCACCAATAATCACATGTTTTTTAAAAATAACTTTTTCTGCTTTCACATTCCTATATTGATTCGGGACGGTTGGCCCCATTAATGTATTTCCACTGAAATCATCAAGTACTGCATATACGATTGTTTTAGCTGAGATGTTTGCAAAATCATGCATTTCAATCCCAACTTCCCCTCCATATAACGCTGTATACGCTGATATGTGCGAATAACTTCCAATTGTGATTTTACCACTTAAAATGCAAAAATCATCAATTCTTACATGATTGCCAACTGATATAGCACTCGGATTATATATACTTGCTTTTTTACTAACCAATACATTTTTCCCAACAGATAAAAATCCAATTTTCTTTAGTTCTTCTTGACTATAAAAACTATTCATCTACCGACACCACCTTCTGCTCTAAACAGATTACAATTTGCTCTACTAGTTCTTTCGTCATTCCTTCCCATAAAGGTAAACTTACGATTCGTTTTGCTATTTTATTCGTTTTTGTTAAATCTGTCGACTTATAGTTTTTAAAAAGAACTTGTTGGTGGCAAGATGGTGAAAAGTATAATCTAGCTTCTATTTTCTGTTTTTTCAGTTCTTCTATTACTTGTATGTTGCGAACTTCTTCTGGACAAATGATAGGCATAAATTGGTGAATAACTGCTTCTGTCTTTTGGACTTTCCACCCTTTTTTCATTAACCCAGTATTTTGTAACAACTGTTTATACCATTCAGAAATACGGGTGCGTTCTTTTAATTTTTGATCCCACTTTTTTATAGTCGCAATCCCAATAGCTGCTGCGTATTCAGACATTTTACAATTAAACCCCATCATCGTGCATTCACGATTTTTATCAAATCCGAAATTCCCCATTCTTTTAATACGTTGTATATCTTCTTCGTTTTTACTATATATGAGCCCTCCTTCACCAATTCCGAAAGGCTTTGTTGCATGAAAGCTATATACGATCATTCCACTAAAATCTTGACCGTAATGCACCCCTCCATTCATTAAACCAAATCCCGGCGCCGCATCTACGACAACCGGAATCCCTTTCTTCTCTAATTCTTCATATTCTTCTAAGTTCATCCATGATCCAAAAGTGGCGTACGGGACAACAATCGCAACCTCTTCTTTTAATTCTTCTATCTTATCCAAAAGTACGGTTTTATCCATATACCAATCATCTATTGAAATATCAATAAAGTAAGGTTCCAATCCACACCAAATAGCGGCTAAGGCAGTCGCAGGGAATGTAAAGCTAGGCATGAGAGCATACTTTCCCTTTCTTCTTTTCTTTAGTTGAATAGCCGCCATTAACCCTAACGTTGCGTTTGCTACTGTTGTAACAGCCCCCCTGTTTTGAAAAAATGACGACATAATTGTTTCCTCAAAACGTTGATTTATAGGTCCATAATTCGTATATATGTGAGATGTATCAATTTCCTTCAATTCGTCCAAATACTCACTTACAGGTACAGTTGAAACACGTAAAAAAGGAATATTCTCCATATCTATCTATTCCTTCCTATCATTTTCGGACAATATAGAGCATATCTGTTTCAGATAATCCAAATTTCCTAGCACTTTTCATTCCTTGTTTTTCCGCTATGTTATATAATTCTACCTTAAATCCTGCATTCATTAATCGTTGAATAAATCCCGATTGATTGTAAATTCTCACATGATCTTCTTGACCAAAAGCTAATTTCCTCAATTGTGGTGTTACAATTAATTCATTCTCTATAATAAAATCTACATTCATTACGATCGGTACTTGAATAATTCCCCATCCATTTGGCTTTAACACTCTATATAACTCTCGCATTGCTTTGTCATCATCAGGAACGTGTTCTAACACATGGCTACATACTATTACATCAAAAGTATTACTATCATATGTAATCCTTGTAACATCAATTTCCTTCATTAATGGATCCTTTGGTTCTAAGTCACCACATACATACGTAATATTTTTATACTCGTTAAACCAATCTCTTAACTTTGCTTCAGGTGCAATATGAAGCATAGTATATTTTCTATTTAACAAGTCCGTTTCCGTTTCAATGTACGCACGGTACAATCTTTCACGATCCATCGAATTACAAACTGGACATATCCCTGTATCTTTATTCCACATTTCAAATTTATATTTCGGAAAATCATAATGTGCTGGCCAAGGTGAAAATTTTTCAAATTGTTGATTGCAATATTGGCAATAACAACATTCTTTCTCGAACATATGAGCAACTAACTTGTTTAAGCCTTTTTTTATCTTTTCATTATAAATTTGATCTAGTTCGCCATTTCTTACTGCATCCTTAACTATAAATCCCGCATTTTCTAAACAATAAGATAAACTCTCTTTATACTCACTTTCGGAGCTTAAAAACCCACTATTATATGCATCTATAATTAATTCAATCCACTCTTCAATTGTCATTAAAATAAAATGCATTTGTTTTTGATTTTGTCCACTATGCTGTCTAAAATAACTAAGAGGTTCATGTATATAAACTACTTTTCCTTTCCTCATCATATCTAGCCAAGTTGCAATGTCATTAATAGCAGAATAAGCCTTTCCTTTAAAATATCCAAACTTCCCGTCAAACAAATCCCGATTAAACAAAACTGTTGTCGGCTCACCAACTACATTTTTCAAGTTTTTTAACATATAATTTCCTAATTCTTTTCCTTCAAAAAGTGTAGTTTCTTTCGCGATTTTCATATTTAATGTTGAAGGTGGTAATATCTCTCCATTCTCATCAATCAGTTCACGATATGACGTCACAAATGAAATATTTTCTAACGTCAAAAAGTATTTCATCATTCTCTCGATCTTTTCATGATGAAATAAATCATCATCTAATAAAAAGTTTATATAGTCCCCATTCGCAAGTTCTACACACTTATTAAAGTTTTCGGCAACTAACGGCGTTTCATTTTTAACATATGTAATACACTCATATTCACGTAAGTACGGTTGAATCATAGCATTGACTTCATCATTTGTACTGTCGTCAGAAATAATAATTTCAATATTTTCATATGTTTGATTCAAAGCGCTGTTGAGTGCTAATTCCAAGTAATAAGGTCTATTGTATGCAGGAATAAGTATACTTACTTTCGGTAAAGAAGAATTATTATTTATATGTTGTTTTTTCTTTTCTATGTTTATTTTCTTCGCTCTAATTTTTTGGTAATAGTCTAATGTATATAATATTGATGATGGAACTATCCTTCTTGCATAATCTAGAAAATTAGTTATCGCTTTGTCTAACTCTTTTTCAGTGGATAAGAAACCATATTGTTCTCCTGCTATAATACTGTGTGAAAAATCTTCTAACCCATCCATCATTTTATTAGATTCATTTAACTGTTGATCTGGATGTAATCGAAAGTAACTAAGTGTCTCTGCTATATATACAGCTTTTCCTTTACTTAATAAAGATAACCATGAAGCTATATCTACGTTACATAAATACCGCCTCTTATCAAAAATCCCAAACGGTTCTTGTAAATCATTTTTACGAAATAAAACTGTTGTCGGTTCTCCAATATAATTTTTTTGATCCACAATTACCTTATTTCCTAATTCTGTTCCCGCTATAATGGTATCCTCTTCAAATAAACGGACAGTCGAATAAATATGTCGTAGCTCTTTCCCTTTATCATCAATGACTTGACGATGAGATGTTACAAGCTTAATTTCATTATCTAAATCATCGAAAAAATACTTCATCATTTTTTCAATTTTATTCACATGAAATACATCATCATCCATTAAAAAATTTATATATTCACCGTTCGCTTCATTAAATAACATTAGCGCATTTTCAAATTGTCCGAGAGTTGATCTATTTTTTATATAAATAATATTTGAATGATCACATAAGTATTTTTGTAACACTTTTTCTGTTTCATCATTCGTGCTGTCATCTCCAACTATAATTTCTATATTAGGGTACGTTTGTTCTAACACACTACATAGCGCCTTTTCAAAGTAACGAGGACGATTATACGTAGGAATTAATACACTTACCAACGGAAGTTGCTCTACCACCTCTTCAGTTCTTTCAATACGAGTTCTCATTTTAACTCTCTCACCTCTTCGCATATTATTTATATACGCGACACAAAAATCACATTACTTTAACTGTATGGAGCCT
>NZ_JBNLYC010000217.1:0-5987 GCF_050172015.1 Bacillus sp. GMa5/1
GTGAATGTGGGAATTTCGATGAAATAGAAAATTTATACAATATTATTCATACTAAACACATATGAAAAATATTGAAATGTTTTGTGACGATAAGTAAGTACTGTAGCAATACGAGAGAGGTGGTTCATACATAGATCACGTTGAGAACGTTCTCTATTTTAACCATCTCAAATTATGGGCAAGAAAATAGAATAATAAAATGCGATAGTAATAGTTGCTAATACATAGGAGGAGTTAAAGTGAAAAAGACTTTAATTACAGGGTTATTGGTTACAGCGGTATCTACGAGTTGCTTCATTCCTGTAAGCGCTTACGCTAAGGAGGGGCAAACGGAAGTGAAAACAGTATATGCGCAAAATGTAATTGCTCCAAATACATTATCCAATTCAATTAGAATGTTAGGATCACAATCACCGCTTATTCAAGCATACGGATTAATTATTTTGCAACAGCCAGACATTAAGGTAAATGCGATGAGTAGCTTAACGAATCATCAAAAGTTTGCAAAGGCGAATGTACGAGAGTGGATTGATGAATATAATCCGAAGCTAATTGACTTAAATCAAGAGATGATGAGATACAGCACTAGATTCAATAGTTATTATAGTAAGCTCTATGAACTAGCAGGAAATGTAAATGAAGATCAGCAAGCAAAAACAGATTTTATGAGTGCATATGGAAAATTACAATTGCAAGTACAGAGCATCCAAGAGAGTATGGAGCAAGATTTATTAGAGTTAAATCGATTTAAAACAGTATTAGACAAAGATAGTAACAACTTATCAATTAAAGCCGATGAAGCAATAAAAACACTGCAAGGATCAAGTGGAGATATTGTGAAATTAAGAGAAGATATTAAAAGAATTCAAGGGGAAATTCAAGCTGAACTAACTACTATTTTGAATAGACCTCAAGAAATCATTAAAGGTTCTATTAATATCGGTAAACAAGTATTTACAATCACAAATCAAACTGCACAAACGAAAACAATCGATTTTGTTTCTATCGGTACTTTAAGTAATGAAATTGTAAATGCTGCAGATAGTCAAACGAGAGAAGCAGCTTTTCGCATTCAGCAAAAGCAAAAAGAGTTATTGCCACTTATTCAAAAGTTATCACAAACTGAAGCAGAGGCGACTCAAATTACATTCGTTGAAGATCAAGTAAATAGCTTTACAGAATTAATTGATCGTCAAATTACAACTTTAGAAACGTTATTAACGGATTGGAAAGTTTTAAATAATAATATGATTCAAATTCAAACAAATGTTGAAGAAGGCACGTATACAGACAGTAGTTTACTTCAAAAACATTTTAATCAAATTAAAAAAGTAAGTGATGAAATGAATAAGCAAACAAATCAATTTGAAGATTACGTTACAAACGTTGAAGTACATTAAATAGAAAAATAATTAGCGATATAGGGAGAGAAGAAAAATGACAAAAAAACCATATAAAGTAATGGCTCTATCAGCACTTATGGCAGTATTTGCAGCAGGAAATATTATGCCGGCTCATACGTATGCAGCTGAAAGTACAGTGAAGCAAGCTCCAGTTCATGCGGTAGCAAAAGCTTATAATGACTATGAAGAATATTCATTAGGACCAGAAGGCTTGAAAGATGCAATGGAAAGAACAGGTTCAAATGCTTTAGTAATGGATCTGTATGCTTTAACAATTATTAAACAAGGTAATGTTAACTTTGGAAATGTATCGACTGTTGATGCAGCTTTAAAAGGAAAAGTGATTCAGCACCAAGATACAGCTAGAGGAAATGCGAAGCAATGGTTAGATGTATTAAAGCCACAGCTTATTTCAACGAATCAAAACATCATTAACTACAATACAAAATTCCAAAACTATTATGATACTTTAGTTGCTGCGGTAGATGCAAAAGATAAAGCGACTCTTACGAAAGGCCTAACTAGATTATCAAGTAGTATTAATGAAAATAAAGCGCAAGTGGATCAGTTAGTAGAAGACTTGAAAAAATTCCGAAATAAAATGACGTCGGATACGCAAAACTTCAAGGGTGATGCAAATCAAATTACATCTATATTAGCTAGTCAAGATGCAGGAATTCCGCTTCTACAAAATCAAATTACAACGTACAATGAGGCAATTAGTAAATATAATGCAATTATTATCGGTTCATCTGTTGCGACAGCTCTAGGACCAATTGCAATTATTGGTGGTGCAGTAGTTATTGCTACGGGCGCAGGAACACCGCTAGGAGTCGCATTAATTGCAGGTGGTGCAGCAGCTGTAGGCGGTGGTACAGCTGGTATCGTATTAGCGAAGAAAGAACTTGACAATGCACAAGCTGAAATTCAAAAAATAACTGGACAAATTACAACTGCTCAATTAGAAGTAGCTGGGTTAACGAACATTAAAACACAAACTGAGTATTTAACAAATACGATTGATACTGCAATTACAGCGTTGCAAAACATTTCAAACCAATGGTATACAATGGGATCGAAATACAATTCTTTACTTCAAAATGTGGATTCAATTAGTCCAAACGATCTTGTTTTCATTAAAGAAGATTTAAACATTGCGAAAGATAGCTGGAAAAACATTAAAGACTATGCAGAAAAGATTTATGCTGAAGATATTAAAGTAGTAGACACGAAAAAAGCATAATTGAATACGAATCGTTAGAGCGTTAAGTGTTGATGAATGATTTGAAGCTCCTGTTCAGTTGTGAGCAGGAGCTTTTGATATCCTTATAAAGAGAATAGGTGAAAAATATGCAGAAAAGATTTTATAAAAAATGTCTTTTAGCGGTAATGATTGCTGGGGTGGCAACGAGTAACGCATTTCCTTTACATCCTTTTGCAGCAGAACAAAATGTAAAGGTGCTACAAGAAAATGTGAAAAACTATTCTCTTGGACCAGCAGGATTCCAAGATGTAATGGCACAAACGACATCAAGTATATTTGCAATGGATTCATATGCAAAATTAATTCAAAATCAACAAGAGACGGATTTAAGTAAAATAAGTTCGATTAATAGTGAATTTAAAGGGAATATGATTCAGCATCAAAGAGATGCAAAAATTAATGCAGCATATTGGTTAAATAATATGAAGCCTCAAATTATGAAAACAGATCAAAATATTATAAATTACAATAATACTTTTCAATCGTATTATAATGACATGTTAATAGCGATTGATCAAAAGGATAGCGGAAAATTAAAAGCAGATTTAGAAAAGTTGTATGCGGATATTGTGAAGAATCAAAATGAGGTAGATGGATTATTAGGAAATTTGAAAGCTTTTCGCGATAGAATGGCGAAAGATACAAATAGTTTCAAAGAGGATACAAATCAGTTAACAGCGATATTGGCAAGTACGAATGCTGGTATTCCAGCTCTAGAGCAACAAATAAATACATATAACGATTCGATTAAAAAGAGTAATGATATGGTCATTGCTGGTGGCGTACTTTGCGTAGCTCTAATAACATGTCTTGCTGGCGGGCCGATGATTGCGGTTGCGAAAAAAGATATCGCAAATGCAGAAAGAGAAATCGCCAATTTAAAAGATAGAATTTCAGGAGCACAAGCAGAAGTCGTAATTTTGACTGATGTAAAAAATAAAACAACAAACATGACAGAAACAATTGATGCAGCAATTACAGCACTACAAAACATATCAAATCAATGGTATACAGTAGGTGCAAAATATAATAATTTACTACAAAACGTAAAAGGAATTAGTCCGGAAGAGTTTACGTTTATAAAAGAAGATTTACATACAGCGAAAGATAGCTGGAAAGATGTAAAAGATTATACAGACAAATTACATGAAGGTGTGGCAAAGTAAACAGTGGACTAGTTCTGCTGTTTATTTTTCATCCTGTTTTTTTGTGAGAGTTGAGCTTGCAATTATATATAAGTTTGTCATGTGTTTTATCAATGTGGCTATTGGGTAATAGTTAATCAAATTGATACGAATAACCTAAATAAATTTCTGATCAAGTCTTTTATATGTAATGTTTTAATGAAAAAAGCTATACTGTAAGCAAAACTAAAAATTGGAGAGGAAATACTACAACATGGAAAATTATCTATTATTTATCCTTACAGCAATGTTAATCATAATCATGCCTGGTCCTGGTTTTGCACTAGTTACAAAAAATACTATCTCGCATGGTAAAAATGGCGGGATAAAGACTGTTTTAGGAACGATATCTGGAATGATGATTCATACAATAATGGCTACGTTAGGACTTTCTGCTATCTTAATGAAATTTGCTATGTTATTTACATTTATAAAATATGCTGGGGCTGTTTATTTAATTTATTTAGCTGTAAAGTCAATTAAAAGTGCCTTACATAAAAAAGAAGATATGTCAGGTTCAGCAGAAATGGACTCTAAGGATATTGGGGCAATTAAAAGCTTTAGACAAGGATTTACTACGGCAATTTTAAATCCAAAAACCGCTGTATTTTTCCTTAGTTTTTTACCCCAATTTATTGTGAGTAATCAAAATCATTTCCTCCAATTTCTTTTATTAGGAGTCACATTTACGACTTTGACAGCAATATGGTATTTACTTTACATCTCACTCATACGTCAATTAAGAACTTTTTTAAGAAAAGAAAGAGTGAACCGTACAATAGAGGGTATTACAGGCGCCGTATTATTAGTATTTGGAGTTAGATTGTTTTTCCAAAAATAAATATGTAGATAAAACGAGAAATAAAAAAGTTGATTATTTCTCGTTTTATTCTTTAAAATCTGCAACAGAATCAGGATTTCCCCTCAAAGTATAAATTCCAAGAGGAACCGTTTTTTTATTTACTTATATACGTACAGCTGTACCACTGACAGCAACCATTAACATTCCATCACGAACAACTTCGTAATCTACGTCAATACCAACGATAGCGTTCGCACCTTTTTCTTTTGCAAGTTCTTTCATTTCGCCCATTGCAATATCACGAGCGTCTTTTAGTTTACTTTCATAAGCACCAACACGGCCACCGACAACATCACGAACGGAAGCGAATACATCGCGGACAATATTTGCACCCATAATAGCTTCACCATTTACAATATCAATATACTCAATAATCTCTTTACCTTGAATTCCAGAAGTTGTTGTTACAATCATGACTGACACTCTCCTAATATTTTATAATTTTTGATTAGCTTTCTTATGTCATAGAAAAAGTAGTTCTGGTGCCAAAAATGCTTGATAGAAACATAGAATATTTTTGGCATCAGAAACAAGTCTAGTTTCTTACAGAATGAAAGCAAGGCAATTGTTTAACATGTGTATCGCTATAACATATGCAATGGATCTTTTAGAAATAAGATAAGCCGCAGTAAGTATCAACGATCCAGGTAAATAAATAGCAATATCCGCAAGTTGGTTCGTATGAAGAAGTGTAAAAATCATAATCGAAATGATAGATGCAATAGCAGTACCAATATGGTAAGAAAAACGATTTATTAATATGTGGCGAAACACAATTTCTTCAAGTGTTGGACCCAGAATACCAAATACAAGCAATGTAAATACAAGAGGTACCTCTGCACCCGTTTCAAGGAGCTGCTCTTGGTTCTCTGGTTGACCAGTTGCTAGAAAATGCATAACACATTGTTCCACAATTAACGTAAATAAAACTACCATAGGAATACTTACTATTTTCAAAATTGTCTTCTCTTTAAAATAAGTAAAACTTTCAATAATTTCTTTCCTAAAGCAAATGATTCCTACAATAGCAGGTACAGTAAAACCGATGGCACTAAGAACAAATTCTGATTCAACTAAATTGACATTAGCTAAAAGTGATATGCCAAATAGTATGTACAAGCCAATTTGAAATGGTACAAACAGTGTAAAGATTATTAGCATAATGATTTCTTTTTTATTCATTTTTATAAAGTTCACTGTATTGCCCCCATAATTAAATTACCTATAATTTTTGATTTTTCTTTCTGCATAACGCTCTCCTTCTAAATATATTT
>NZ_JBNLYC010000218.1:0-5921 GCF_050172015.1 Bacillus sp. GMa5/1
GAGCACGCATATAAGCATGCTCTTGGACAAGAAAGGTAGATTTCTATGAGTGGATATCTCCATACAATACTATATGCTTGTCCAGTTAAAAGGTGAAAAGTTTTAATGAAATCTTTATTTTATTAATTTGTAGGTTGATACAGTTCCCCAAACGAAAAGAACCAAGTAAAAAAGTCTTTGTAGTAGACCTGCAGGTAAGGGGAAAAGAAAAACAAGTGAGATAATGATTGTTATTACTATTAAGTTTAGTAAGCAGAAATATGTCCATTTTCTAGTTTTTTTAAGATTCTTTGCAAAAATAAATAGTCCTGGAAATACAGTAAGCATACCTATCCAAACTAGAATAGAATGTCCAATTAGGTTTACATCTGCAGGAATTAATCCTGAGACTATAGTGGAAACTCCTATTATAATTATAAAAAATGTTGCTATTTTATTAATTTTTGTTTTTTCAAGATGTTGTGAAATATATAGTACTCCAATACAAAATGTTATTCCATTAAGAATAAAGAGTAAATTCATCCAAAAGTGATTAGGGGAGCATATTTCATAAGGAGCTATTTCGTAGGTGAATTCTCCACAGGTTGTTACACCTAGATCACTCATTGCATGATGCAAATAGTTATAAGGTGCTGTAGAAGTGAAAATAAAGAAAGGTTCAATTAAAAAGTATAGACAAGTTGCAATCCAGCTAAATAAGCCAAATTTATTTGATATATACATTAGATACCTCCTTTGAAAAAAAGTATATTTCCATTATAGGTGGTTACATCATCAAAAGTGAAAATTTTCAAGTTGAAAGTCGATAACTCTGTTCAATAATATAGGATTTTCTAGAAAAATGTGATTAGCGGAAAGACGTATAAAAAATGGATGGGGCAGAACCTAACAAAATAGTTATTTGAATTAGTTTTATTAATAAAAAGAGCACACTTGTATATGTGCTCTCAATAAGGTAGATGAATGTCTCATGAAACAGAAAAATCCAAAAAGTTGTAATCAGATTTTCATGAGTAAATTTTTAATATTGTATTCCTTATGTGAATTTATGGAGCCTGTCATTAAAGAAACGATGCGAGTTGGAGTTTTAACCCAAACGATATTTCATAATAAGCGAAAAGGAGCACACATATAAGCATGCTCTTTGATAAGAAAGGTAGATCTCTATGAGCGGAGAGACTACATACAATATCCATATGTTTGTTTCTTTTAAATGTGAAGAAAAAATCAACAAAAGGTCAATGTAAACTCAATAAAAATTCAACAAAAACGCTATTTTATTAGACTGCGAGATGGTGATAAGAGTCTTACTTTTATAGAGATATTTGTAGGTCGTGAGAGTAGTACCTTCACGACCTACAATATCCCTAATTCCTTTAATGGCGTTTCTAGTTATTTTAATAAAATTTCATGTTCTGGTTCTAAATGGATTAGTATGTGAGCACGATTAAATTGTTTCTTAATATTTTTCTCTATCCGATCACATAATTCATGGGCAGTTTCAATGTTATAGTGAGATGAAACGACAAGATGAAAATCTATGTATTCAGTTGGACCAGAACGTCTTGAACGAAAATCATGAAACTCAATATATTCATCTCTATAAGATTCTATAATTTTTATGATTTTTTGTTCCTCTACTGGTAATAAACGTGCATCAATTAATGGGGGAAAGGACTCCTTCATTAATTCGAAGGCTTCAGTCATGATATAAACAGCTAAAATAATTCCAATGATTGGGTCTAGGAAATACCATTCTGTTATACTAACTAAAAGTAAGCTGATTGCAACACCTAAAGAAGTGTATACATCAGTGAGTAAATGTAGTGCATTAGATTTCATTGCAATAGAATTTGTTTTTTCAGCAGTTCTGTTAACAATTCGTGATACTACAAAATTGATGAGTGCTCCAATCAACATAACAACTATTCCTAAAAATGGTAGATGAATGGGTTCGGGGTGTATCAATTTAAGGGTACATTCATAAATAATCCAAAAACCAGCTATAAAAATTAATAATGTTTCGATTGTTCCAGAAATATTTTCTACTTTTCCATGTCCATAGGGATGTAATTTATCCGCTGGTTTATTTGAAATTCGGACAGAAAAGAAAGCGATGATTGAAGCTAATAAATCTAAAGAGGAATGAATTGCTTCGGAAAGAATAGCTACTGAACCAGTAAAAATACCAATAACAACTTTTAAAATGACGATAAAAGTGTTACTTAATACTGACGAAAAAGCTACTTTTGATGAATTCATTGTTACATATCCCCCCTATCTTTTATTAATTATTTTTTATGTTATCAGTTCAATATACAGTGGGTCTATAGCAATCTTTTTGCAAAAGACAATAAAAATTGAAAAGGTTTCAATATGTTTCCCGTGGGCATATTTAATTGTTAACCAAAAAATTGAAATATAAGTTAATAAAATGAATTAAAGACAGGGAATAAGAGGTGCCTAGTGCTTTTGATAAGTTATCTTCGGTGCAAAACTAAAAGCAGCTAGCAAAAGCTAGCTGCTAAGCCTTCGGGTATGAAGGGAAATCAGAAACTGTATATACATTATTAACGGAATATTGGGTTTTATTCAGGAGTTAGAGGGAAATGAATAAATTTAGACTGTTCCAACTTGGTTTTGGTCTGCAACATCAGAATCAAATGTGTTTGTTGCACTAACACCGTTAAATGTATTGAGAACAAAAGCAACGTTAGATGAACCTGAACCATTATAAGCTTTTGTATTTTCTTTTGGAGAAACGTTATAAAAATCACCTAAGTTGAAAGAACCGTTACTATTTTGCACAACCATATTTCCGACAATAGATGGCATAGCTTTCACCTTCTTTCCTAGGAAGCATTTAAATTAGTATATGGTGTATGCGTCTAGTGGTTCATCTGAAACTGAGAATTTTGAAATGAAGTTTGATTGAAAATCTAATAAAATAATCCTTTTGAAATTATATAGGTACAATTCACATTTGAGCCGCTTTTTGAATGTAAGAAGGTATTAAATTAATAAAAACGCCTAAAATGGAAAAAAACTGTTTTATAAGAAGGAGTGAGAGGATTGGATAATTTAAAGAAAAAGAAACTAAAAAAAGCAATTGCTCGTCGGACAAAGGTTATACAAAAATATGAGAAAGACAGAATAGATAAAGCTTGGAGGAATCTTTTTATACAGACAAGTATAATGAAATAAATATAGTCCGGCTAGAAAACTAGAGGACACCAATTCATTAAAACAACTTGAATTGCTGCTTTAATGAATTGGTGTCCTTTTTATTTTGGAAGGGGGAGATAGGAAAATATGAGGGCACTACAAGACTAATTACGTGAGTGGAAAAAGCAATTGAATCAAACAAGAAAGAAAAAAAGATATAGAGTTCAAGTAGTTGTGAGATAAATTGAAAATAGAAATTGATAAGTAAAAAGATAAATAATTAAACATGCGGATGTATTGAATGCAAATGAAATAAAAATTAAATAGGTATATTTTTAATTTTTAAGTTAAGTATAGAGAAGAAATGAATTATCTAGATATTAAGAAAGGATGGATTTTTACAATGAGTTCAAATGAATCAAATTTCAGTTTTACCAGTAACAAAGATATTGTAAAGTACCTTAATGTAAGAAAAGACCCTGTTGATTTAAGAGACAAAATGTTTCGGAGTTACTTGTTTAGTAATGAGGCGGATTTGCCAACGCAAGTCGATCTTCGTCCTAAAATGTCAGGTATAGTAAATCAATGGAATATAGGTTCTTGTACGGCAAATGCAATTGTGTCAGGGTTACGAGAATATCTATTATTACAATCAGGTCGTCCATTTACTTGCTTATCTCGTTTGTTTTTATATTATCATGAACGAGAAATAGAAGGACATATTCAGGAAGATAGTGGAGCGAATGTTCGTGATGGTATGGGGGTTCTTAAAAATATTGGGGTATGCCCTGAAGAGGATTTTCCTTATACCGAGAATTTTAGAGATAAGCCATCACCAAAGGCTGAATCAGATGCTGCACTTTATAAAATTGGAACCTACCATCGTATTCAAGATTTATCGGGATTAAAGGCTGCACTTGCTCATGGATTAGTTACTGTACTTGGATTTGCTGTACCAAAATCTTTTATGTCAGAAGAAGTGAAAAGACTGGTATAGTTCCAGTATCAGGAACAGATGATGTAATTGTTGAAGATGGTCAACCAGCGGGACATGCTGTTTGTGCTGTTGGATATGACGATGATAAGCAAACGGTTATTATTCGCAACAGCTGGGGAGAAGACTGGGGAGATAAAGGATATTGTTATTTCCCATATGAATTATTTAAAAATGGAATTGTGCAAGATATGTGGACAGGTCGTTAATTAGAAAAGTGATGGAAGTATGGAAACTACAAAACACGTTATACGTGTTACGGGTAGCATAAAAGAGCTTGAAAAAGATGTAGAAATAAAAGGTGTAATGCATTATCATCTATTAATTAATGATATATCAGTTTTACATACAAGTGGTGCAGAGGTATCGTATAAAGATTATGTACAAGCTATGAAGCAGCATGTGATTTCTTTTGGTAACTATGCATTCTGTCGTTTCTGAAAATGATGCACGCGTAGAAGCCCGTGATTTCTGGAACTGTGGTGACAAGAGTGCAACAGTTTGGGTGGCTGATGTAGAAGTGAAAACAATGGATGATATGCGAGCAGGTACACAGGCTTTTATCGATGAATTATGTAAATTAGGTGCTAAGAAAGTCAGTTTATATGTTGATCATCATATGTATGCACCTTTTGGTTGTGAAATATTTAAACAAAAAAGTGTTAGCAAGTTTGCAAACGAACTTGCTAACACTCATACAAAATAGACATAAATTATCGCTGATATGTCTTCCTTAATAATAGCCATAATCAATTAGAACACACTAATATGAAATGCTCATAAAATCATTCTTGATATACATGATAATAGTATAAACTCTATATTTCTTTTAATAATTTAGGGTTATATCTTTTCTGCATTAGACGCTTTTAACCACGCTTCGTAGAATTCTGTAACTGATGCATACCGTTCTGCTCGATTGTCATTTACAGCACGATACGCTACCGCATATAATTCCTTACTTGCTTCCCATTTTATAAAAGAACGATCTTTTTCATCGCCTAAAAGTGAGAAAGCCATTGCTCCCATATTAAATACATTTGTTCTTTCATCAATTATTGCGTTTAGTTCAAATTCCTCTGGTGACATAAAACGGGAGGAACCCCATAGCCGGCCCATTTTATTTATGTAAGGTTTCTTACTGTATAAATCTATATCACAAATTTTTGTTTCGTTTGTATTAAAATTATATAAAATACTACCGTCATAAAAATCTATCGCTACATAATTTTTCTTTTCTACATAAGTATGGAAAGAAAAAATGGAATGTAAGGAATGAACTCGTTCTATAGTAGATAAATGTCTAAATTTATAAAATGGAGAGTTTGGATTTTCATATTTCTCAGGAGGTGGGAAGCGCCAATGCGAATGAAGACATTCACCATCAAACCAATCGAAAATTAATACATATCCAGATTGAACTGGAAAATGATCAATTAATTTTATGAGCGATTCATGCTTTAAATCTTCATAAATAGTAACTGAATTTTTTAGCCTTTTAATAGCATCACCCGTTGTTCCTTCATATGCAATTGTTTGTGCTCCTGCGTATTTGATAAATTTCTTGTGACCATCTTTTTCTACACCAAAACTTATATTACCTGAGTCTTGCTGGTCAAAAACTGCAAATACGGTACCTAATTTAATAAGCCAATCAAAATTATGATATTCTTTTAATTGGAATGTTACACTATTTAACTGAATTTCGACGGAATTATCTTTCATAGCTTACCTCACATTTAATATAATTAAGTTGTACATT
>NZ_JBNLYC010000219.1:0-5803 GCF_050172015.1 Bacillus sp. GMa5/1
GGTATAAATTTTATAGGTTATATACGGAAAAAGAAAAAAGAAAGCGGTGTAAAAAATAAAATGAAAAAGCTAAAAATGGCATCTTGTGCATTAGTTGCAGGATTAATGTTTTCTGGGCTAACACCAAATGTATTTGCAGAAGATAAAATTTCTGACGTGAAATCACAAATTAACACACAAAATGACACTTTACATAAACAACAACAAGAACGTGATGAATTACAAAAGCAAATGAATGACTTAAACAAAACAATTCAAGGTTTAGATAAATCCGTTCAAGAGAATGCTGCAAAGCTTGATGAAACAATGAAAAAAGTTTCTGATACTGAGCAATTAATTGAAAAGAAAAATAAAGATATTGCAGAATTACAAACAAAGATTGCAAAACGTGAAGAGCTACTAAGAAAGCGTTTAGTTGCACTTCAAGAACAACCAAATACGAACGTTGTAACAGAAGTTCTTGTAAACTCTAAAAACGTTGCAGATTTAGTTGATCGTTTAACTTCTGTTTCTAAAATTCTTGAGTCTGATGAAGATATCATGAAAACACAACAAGAAGATCAAGCTAGTGTGAAAAAAGATGTTGCAACGGTAAAAGAGAAACAAAAAGAATTAAAAGAAGCACAAGCTCAAATTGAAACTGCTAAGAAAGAACTTGACGCTGAAAAAGAGAAAAAAGCAACAGCGGTAAACGATTTAAGCGGTAAAATGGATACAGTTGTAACTTCAATGACAAGTACGGAAGGTCAATTGAAAGAGCTTGAGAAACAAGCATTACAATTACAACGCATTGCCGAAGAAGAAGCACAAGCAAAAGCTGCACAAGAAGCTGCTGCTCAAAAACAAGCAGAGCAAGCTGCTAAAGCTGCGCAAGCTCAACCAGCACAAGCACCTGCAGAGCAAGCTGCACCAGCAAACAATGGTGGACAAGCTCAAAAAGAAGAGCCTAAAAAAGAAGAACCAAAAAAAGAAGAGCCTAAGAAAGAAGCACCTAAACAAGAAGAGAAAAAACCAGCTCCAACACCAGATCCAAATCCGACTCCGGGCGTAATTGGTAAGGCAAAGCAATACTTAGGTATGCCATATGTTTGGGGAAGTGCATCTCCATCAAACGGTGGTTTTGACTGTAGTGGATTCATTTCTTACATCTTTGGTGTAGGTCGTCAAGACGTTAGGGGTTACTGGAACTCAGTTTCTAAAGTAGGTAGCCCACAACCAGGAGACTTAGTATTCTTCCAAGGTACTTATAAAGCAGGTCCATCTCACATCGGTATTTACGTTGGTAATGGCCAAATGATCCATGCTAGTGATAAAGGAATTGCGTACGGTGATATTAACAGTTCGTATAACCAAAAACATTTCTTAGGATACGGTCGATTCTAGGATTTATAAAAGAATAAAAAACGTGTATAAAGTCGATAGCTTACTATTTTATAAGTAGGTTATCGGCTTTTTTGAGTTTTTACGAGATGATGAGAAAGGTTTATAGTAGTGCTGGAGGTGATTGTTGATGCTAGCGGGGAAACAGTTGCTATTAGAAGAACTTTCTTCAGATTTACAGAGGGAATTAAACGATTTGAAAAAGAAGGGAGAGATCGTATGTGTACAAGGTGTAAAAAAGAAGAATTCTAAATATATGTGCCAACGCTGCGGAAATGTAGATCGGCGGCTATTTGCGTCGTTTTTATGTAAAAGGTGCAGTAAAGTGTGCGCATATTGCCGGAAGTGTATAACGATGGGGAGAGTAAGTGAATGTGCTGTACTTGTTCGCGGGATTGCTGAAAGAAAGAGAGAAAAGAATTCAAATTTGTTACAGTGGAACGGGACGTTGTCTACTGGCCAGAATTTGGCGGCGCAAGGAGTTATAGAGGCTATTAAGCAAAAAGAATCATTTTTTATTTGGGCTGTATGCGGGGCTGGGAAAACAGAGATGTTGTTTTACGGAATTAACGAAGCGCTTCAAAAAGGAGAAAGAGTTTGTATCGCAACGCCGAGAACGGATGTTGTTCTGGAATTAGCACCGAGATTGCAAGAAGTATTTCCATATATAAAGGTAGCGGCTTTATATGGAGGGAGTGTGGATAAAGAAAAAGATGCAGTACTAGTCGTTGCGACTACGCATCAATTATTACGTTATTATAGGGCGTTTCATGTCATGGTTGTAGATGAGATAGATGCGTTTCCATATTGTGCAGATCAAATGTTACAGTACGCGGTAAAACAAGCGATGAAAGAAAAAGCGGCGCGTATTTATTTAACTGCGACTCCAGATGAAACGTGGAAGCGAAAACTTAAACAAGGTAAACAAAAAGGTGTTATTGTTTCTGGACGATATCATCGTCATCCTTTGCCAGTTCCTTTATTTTGTTGGTGCGGGAATTGGAAAAAAAACCTCATTCATAAAAGAATTCCTCGAGTTTTACTACAGTGGTTACAAACATACTTAAATAAAAAATTCCCTATTTTTTTATTCGTCCCCCATGTGCGATATATAGAAGAAATAAGCTTGTTGTTAAAATCATTAAACAATCGAATTGAAGGTGTACATGCAGAAGATCCAGGGAGAAAAGAAAAAGTAGCGGCTTTCAGAAAGGGAGAAATCCCATTATTAGTTACAACGACAATTTTAGAGCGAGGCGTAACGGTGAAAAATTTGCAAGTCGCAGTTTTAGGGGCGGAAGAAGAAATATTTTCAGAAAGTGCGCTCGTACAAATTGCGGGCCGAGCAGGGCGGAGCTTTGAAGTGCCGTGTGGAGAGGTCATTTATTTTCACTATGGTAAGACAGAGGCGATGGTGCGCGCGAAAAAACATATTCAAGGTATGAATAAAAATGCGAAAGAACAAGGATTGATCGATTAATGCATTGTTTACTTTGTGATGAGTGTTTTGTAGAAAAGATTAGTTGGTACACTTTTTTTGTAAAGTGTCATAGAAAATATATATGTGATAGATGTGAGCAGAAACTTTCCTATATTATAGGAGAAATTTGCATGGAGTGCGGGCGACCTTTAGAATTTGTTCCTGCCTCATTTCAAGAAGACGGTATTTGTATAGATTGTATAAGGTGGACGAAAGAGGAGAAGTATCGTTCTTTTAAAAACCGTTCGTTATATATGTATGATGATGAGATGAAAGAAATAGTAGCGCAGTTTAAGTTTCGGGGGGATGCAGAGTTAGTGCACATTTTTTATCGTCCTTTTCGAAATTTATTTCAAAAGCATTTTGCCAATGTTTCAACTGTTATCGCTGTTCCGCTTAGTAAGGAAAGGGAAATTGAACGTGGTTTTAATCAAGCTGAGTTATTAGCAACTTGTTTGCCTGTCAAAATTTCTTATCCATCATTAAGAAGAAGGGAAACAGAAAAGCAAAGTAAGAAGACACGTAAAGAAAGGGTGTCAGGAAGCAATCCTTTTTATTTTCAGGGAGAAGAGATGTTTTCTGGGCAACATATTTTACTCGTTGATGACGTGTATACGACAGGGATTACAGTTAGGCAAATCGGAAGTTTGTTATATGAAAGAGGGGCAAGAGAAGTATCTAGTTTGACACTTTGTAGAAGTTAATATGGCAGTGTCGAAAGGGATAATAAAAAGGCGATAAGTCTTCTTTGACTTCATATGTTGTCATTCGTTATAGTCAAAATATGGGGCGAATGCCCTGATTTTTAGAGTGAAGGGAATGGAATGAACATGCAAGGAAGAGTGAAATGGTTCAATGCAGAAAAGGGATTTGGGTTTATTGAGCGTGAAGATGGTGACGATGTATTTGTCCATTTTTCTGCTATTCAACAAGATGGATATAAGTCATTAGAAGAAGGGCAACAAGTAGAGTTTGACATTGTAGATGGAGCACGTGGACCACAAGCAGCTAATGTTGTGAAACTGTAGGGTATATTGTTTTTGGAAGAGAAAGCTGCGTTTGTGGCAACGTTATATATATGTAGTAGAACCTCTTGTTTTTCGCAAGGGGTTTTTGTTATAGTGTAAGTTGTCAAAAAGTTGTTTCTTTTCTGTAACGAATTGTCCACAGAAATATTCGTTATTCACGATGTTAATAGGATAAAATAAAGATAGAAACGATGCATCTTTTCATTTCAACAAAAAACGATAAAAAAATCGCAATTCCACTAATTTTTTTAAAAAAGTTAGAAGGAGTTTTTAAGCCAATGTCGAAATTATAATACATAGGCTTGAAAGGAGGAATTCATCTATGAAATTCAACATTCGTGGTGAAAATATTGAAGTAACTCCAGCATTAAAGGAATATGTAGAGAAAAAACTAAGTAAGTTAGAGCGTTATTTTGATACATTCCCAGAGATTAAAGTTAATTTAAAAGTATACTCTGACAAGCAACGTGTCGAGGTAACAATACCATTTACTGATTTATTACTTCGTGCAGAAGAAACTAATAGCGATATGTACGCTGCTATCGATTTAGTAGTTGATAAAATTGAGCGACAAATTCGTAAACATAAAACAAAAGTAAATCGTAAGTTACGTGAGAAAGGTTCTATGAAAACGAACTTTATCCTTCCAGAAGCAGTAGCTGTTTTGGATGAGGTAGAAGAAGATGAATTAGAACTTGTACGTACAAAACGATTCGATTTAAAACCGATGGACGTTGAAGAGGCAATCCTACAAATGGATATGCTAGGACATAATTTCTTCGTCTTCACAAATGCTGATACAAACGAAACTAATGTTGTATATGGCCGTAAAGATGGGAAATACGGTTTAATCGAAACTAAATAATAATTCGAAAGCGCAGCCGAAATGGCTGCGCTTTTTTTGTATTTTTCGCAGCAAGGTTAAAAAAGTTTTATAAGTAGCCGATTTCATTAAGAAGTGATTTTTAGGCGGTATTTCCTCAAAACAGCAGGAGAAAATTCGAAACTTAGAGAGGTGAGTTACTCTTTATTATTTGGAACAGGCATAGGAATGTAGCTACCTTTACAAGTAATTCTTTGCTAGGGATATAGTATTGTTTTTAAAAATTTAACGAAATGTTCGCAAGTGTAAAAGTAATATTAAATATTCTGAAATCCATTGAAGGTGTGTTGAGGTGTTGTTACCATAATATTGTATTATATTGATTTTGTTCCTTCAGTGGAAAAATACAATCAATATAATGCTACAAATTATCGGAGGTGCTTTTAGTGGGCATTAAGAAAAAAAGTCGTTTTATGTTTGGATCTGTTTTATCGTTAGGTATTTTAGCTAGTACTTTCGCTTTAACCGAACCGGCTAAGGCTAGTACAAGGGATGACCATGTGAATTTTACCTTTAGACTTTGGAGTCCATATGATTATACTAATGCACGTCCTAAAGAGACGCCTACCTCTATGTATATGCGTGTGAAGAGCAGTGAGAAGGGCGGAGGTTCTTTCAATGTTTGGACAGAAGCAGATAAAAATAAAAATGCAGAAGATAGAAAATGGGTAAATGTTTCAGGTAAGCATGAAGGAACAGTGATACCAGGTAGAACATATCTTTTTCAAAATTATGCATATGAAAACCATGGGAAAAATGTGCCTGTGAGATTTGGTGGTTATTCTAGAGAAAATAATGCTTATCCTACTGCTTGGAGTCCTGATAGTGTAAGACCTAGTGGACCTTACATTGAATATTGATTTAGAAATTATAAATTGAAATTATTTATTTTATAGTGCTAGAAAAAGTCGTATAGTTTCAAATCCGGATTATACGACTTTTCCTGCTATTTCATTTTTAAAATAGGAGGAGCTGTAATGAGGTTTATTTCAAAAAATATTTTGTTTGTTTCTAATATTGAGAATCAGTTTA
>NZ_JBNLYC010000220.1:0-5755 GCF_050172015.1 Bacillus sp. GMa5/1
CTACCTGTAATTTCTTCACATTTTCATTTGTATCATTTAAACTAATTCCAAACATCATACCAGCATGACGTACTTCCTGAATATAATAAGAGTTTTCTTTCTGAATTTCTTGCAATTTATCATTTAAATATAGTGACGTTTCATACGCTTCGTGCATTAAACCATCTTCAATCAATGTGTTTAATACCGTTAACCCTAAAGCCGTTCCCATCGATGAATGAGCAAACGTTGTCCCGTGATCTCCTGGTGAAAATACATCACATAACTTTTTGCCTACAATAATTCCTCCTAGCGGTATCCCGCCTCCTGCTCCTTTACCAATTTGAATAATATCTGGTGTAATATTAAAATTTTGATAAGCAAATAGTTTTCCCGTTCTACCCATACCACTTTGAACTTCATCAACGACAAGAAGTACATTATATTTTTCACATAAATATTGAACACCATGTAAATATTCACTTGATAAAGGATAAATTCCTCCACTTCCTAAAACAGGCTCTAGCATAATCGCAATTGGTTTTTCTTTAATAATAGTCTCCTCTAATTGGTCTATATTTTCGCGCTCTACTTCATATACAGGAATCGATGTTTTAGGGAAATTTTGATATACACTTTCTTGTCTCGTAAAATGAAGTGCCCCTAACGTACGCCCATGGAAACTATTCTTCAGCACTACAATTCCTTCACGTTCTTCATTCGTATTAGCTCTATATTTATCAATTAATTTCAAAGTTGTTTCTGTCGCTTCCGTACCAGAGTTTGTAAAAAAGACCTTTCCGTTTTTTAATGAGCAATCCACTAATTTCTTTGCATATTCAATCGCAACTGGATTTAAAAAATGAAACGGCAGATGCAACGATTTTGTAATTTGCTCCATTGTCGTTTGTACAATTTTAGGATGATTGTATCCTAATACATTTACTCCTACGCCAGAAAATAAATCTAAATACTCTTTACCATCTACATCATATAGTTTACATCCTTCTCCTCTTTCTATCGCAACCTTCGTACGACAATACGTAGACATCATATATTCTTTATCTAATTGAAACCAATCCGACATGTTAAATTCCTCCTATTTATTTTCCCTGTTTATTTCTGTTCATTCTCTATAAACTCATGTATAAATTCATTTTTCAGATTAAAATTTTAATAGTAATTTTCTTCACGATATTCATTTTTCCATAATTTCTTCTATTTCAACAGGTCCACTACATACACGTTTTTTTCATCTAGCGGTCTGTTACTACTTTGCATATCATACATAATCAAGATTATAAAATCATATTTAGTAACAATAGACGAAATAAATTTGGAGGCTATATCGATGAATGAAAACTATGATAAACAGGGGCAATCTTTACTAGGGAATCACTTTAATAAAAAAGGCGAACGTAATGAACAAGCTACCCTTCACTCACAAACAGTTGGTTCACGTGGACCTGTTCTAGAGCAAGATAGTGTACTTCACGAGACGTTACAAGAATTTATTCATGAAAAAATTTTAGAAAGACCTGTTCATGTAAAAGGATTTGGTGCGTTCGGTTATTTTCAAACGATATATTCGATGTCTGAACATACTAAATTAAGTTTTTTACAAAATTCTAATGAGAAAGTTCCTGTTATGGTGCGATTTTCGTTAGCTGTTAGTACGAAAGGAACACCGGATACTGCTAGAAATGTACGCGGTTTTTCTACAAAATTTTATACAAAAGAAGGCATTTTTGACCTTTTATGTAATCACATTCCTGTTTTTTCTGTCCGTGATCCGATGCGTTTCCCTGAAACGATTCAAGCATTATTGCCTTCACCTAAAAATAACTTAATAGACCCTAATAGATTTTGGAATTTTGTCGCTAAAGCACCTGAATCTATTCATTTTGTTGTCCGTTTATACTCTAATAATGGTACGGCCAAAAGTCTTCGCCACATTCCAGGACATAGTGTTAATACATATGTATGGAGAAATGCGGAAGGTAATCGAAAGTATGTAAAGTATCATTGGTACCCGTTTGAAGGTGTACAGTACATTACTAGTAAAGAAGCAATTAAACTAGCTGCCGAAAATCCTGATTATAGCGGGAAAGATTTATATGATGCTATTGAAAATGGTAAACCAGTGGAGTATGGTTTATACGTCCAGCTCATGGATCCGAAAGATGAAGCGCACCTTTCTTATGATCCTTTAGATGACACAAAAGTATGGGATGAACAGACGTATCCTCTCATACCAGTCGGGAAAATGGTATTAAATAAAAATCCTGAAAATTTTATGGAACAAGTAGAAAAAGTCGCATTCTCTCCTTCTAATTTACTGGATGGTGCAGAACTATCAGATGATAAAATGCTGCAAGGGCGCGCTAACATTTACAGTGATTCACAAAGAAGAAGAATTGGTCCAGAATTTCGCAAATTAACGATTAACCAGCAGCAAGATTGGACACCTGCTAATCAAATTACAACCGGTGAAGGAAGGTACGTTGAAGGTAAACTTGAAAGAGCTTCTATAACGAAACAGGATGACTTTACACAAGCTGGTGAATTTTATACGAAGTTACAGCCAATAGAAAAAGAACATCTCGCCGAAAACTTAGCTAGTGATTTGAAAGTTATATCCGATGATATTAGGGAGATCGTTTTGGGGTATTTCAATCAAGTATCAACTGATTTGAAAACAAGCATTGAGACAAAAATGAAAGAGCATTAAGAAGATTAAAACATGCTTTACGAATGAGAATTCAGATCTATATTAATTATTTTCTTATCAAAATCCAATGAGGTTATTTAATTTAAAAATATAAAGCCCACATATCCCTGTTCTATAATTAGAACAGGGATATGTTGAATTAGTTTAATGTTTAACATTAAATACTTTATTTCGCTAAAAAATGTAATAAGTAGCCTTTCAAAACAAACTATAGTAAACTATTTTACTTGTACCGTATAATTCCCTGTTCCATCACCATACTTATATACACTTAAGTAATATTTCCCTGGCTTTGCATTATAATTTCCAAACAATTTGTTTCCATCACGTTTTGTTGCATAAGCTACATAATTATTTAAATCTGATTCAGAATATAATACCCAGTTCAATCCAAGATTTTGTTCGTTCGTAACAGAAATTTGTAAATCTTTTTGATCCTTTACATCAATAACAAATTTATCCCCCTGATCTTGATCGCTCAAGGTTCCTCTTAACAAAATATTCAAAGATAGTGGGTTTGCTGTTTCAAATGAATTATTTGGTTCTTTTTCTACAGCCGTACCTTCTTCCGTGTTCACTCCGCTAAACACAACATCATATTCAAATTGCCCAGCATTATTTACACGGTAATTTACAAAATAAGCAGTCAATGTTTTATATCCAGTCCACTCTTTTCCTGAAAGACGTTTCAACATATCATTTGTTGTTTCATTCATCACTTTCCAGTCCTCAACTTCTCCTTTAGCCGCACTTCCTGTATATGTCCCCTGTAGTGTAAATGTATTAAAGAATTGTGATTTATTCTTTGTTACTTTCACATCTTTTAATTTCGCTTCATTCGTAATATCTGAAGTAACGTCCGAAAGCGATTTTGGATCATGCTGAGTTAAATACTCATCTGATACTTGTGGAATTGTATACTTATCACGATTATCAATAAGCATTTGCATATAAGATTGATATTCTTCATTTAACTTATTATCTTTGCTTAATGTAGCACGGTATTCATCGTAACTTGAAACATCATTTGCGCGAATTAAATCATGTACTTTATCGAACATTTCTGGGCGCTTATTATACATATATGATTGCAGTGCAAACGAATAATTATAAAAATCCCACGTTCCATATTTCGCATTTAATGTTTGTGATGCTGTATAACGTTTTGCAGGATCATTAGATAACCCACCAATTATACTTTTTCGTGGTACTACACTATCTAATCGCGTTGCACCTGCAAAGAACTCTGCATTCCCTTCTTCAAACCATGTTAAACGTTCATTTTGATACATTTCCCCTTGGCCCCATAATCCCTGAACTTCGTACCTTCCCTGTAAGTAGTGCGTAAATTCATGGCGGAACAATTCTTCCAGACTATAAATACTTTGCTCTGGTGTACGTTCATATGTAAAGAAAGTCCCTGTCCCTTCAATATAAATCCCACCATTATTCGTTTCATATCCGTACAGTTGACGATTAAATTGATACTCATCTGGGCTATTATAAATAACCATCGTTAACACATCATCAGCATGTCCACTTTCAAGTGGTTTATCGCTACCAACTGTACGATAAAATTGAGAACGCACCTCTTTTGCCGCCCAGTATAGACGTTTAATTTTCTCTTCGCTAACTTTATCCCCAGCTTTAAAGACAATTGCACCATCATCAAACGTATACGTTTTCGGTAAATATTTCTTTTTACCCTCTTCTCGAATTTGATCTAAATTTACAGTTTTGCCGTTCGCATCTATTCCTCCATAATTTGTAGTAATTTGTTCTGCCGCAACAAAGTATTGCTCTCCTAAATATGGATAAATTCGCATTGCATCTGTAACAACTTGTTGTCCTTTTGTGGGCGTGCTATGAAGCTTGCCCAATCGGCCAGCATAGTAAATTCCATTATTAATTAACCATCCGTTTTTATTTGTTACTGTACCAAGTAGTGCAAAACGATTTATTTCATTAATAAAGTTATCAATATTTCGAAACCACATCGTATCTTTTGGCTCTTTTCCAGTCGTGTACATATCCGTCTGAATATCAAAGTCAATTCCCTTCATCAACTCATATATAGCGTCTCCTTTTGTTCGGTCTTCAATGAAAGTTGCAAGATTATCGTTATATTGTTTAAAAATTTCACCTGCATATAAAACCGTTTCAACATCTGCTGATGCATTTCCAATTAATTTTCCATATGATGCAATTACTTTATTTTGTTCTGATGTACCAAGTTTGAAATTTGGATTTTTTGCAATTGTTTTTAAAGCTGGTAAACATTTATCATGGTAGCTACGCTCATTTAGTTTGCTTAATTCATCATGGTAAAAACCTAAATAAAACGCTGCACGTAGAGCTTCTACTAATGTTTCAATCCCTTTTGAATCATCTTGCGTATAAGCTTGTCCTTGTTCTGCTAGTTTATTAATAATCGCTTGCATTCGGCTATCATCTTGATAGAATTTAAGACTATCACTATTAAACTGAAATAATTCCGGAATTTGATACCATTTAATTGTCACAAGAAGATCAGTTAATTGTTTATTATTTAATTGATTTAACTCAGCCATCGAATACTTTTTTTCTTCAGCTAACGGCTTAATATTATCGGTTGGTGCTAGTGGACGCTGCGATAAATCCGCTAATTTTAACCGTTTTGTAAAAGATTCATTTTCTTGTACTTTTGAAGGGTGCGCCAATTCATCAACAGATTTCTGTATTCCTACCGGCTCCATTTGTAATACGTTCTTCACATTTTTCTCTTTTGTCTCTGCTTGAATTTGCAAACCATTACATGTTATTGTCACTAGTCCAACACCAAGAATCCACTTAGAAATTTTCGAATATTTAACCATACCATTGCCCCCTAATGATTTAAATGAAAATTCAGAATTTTAAAATCAAAAAAACCCACTTATTTGTATGTATTTACAGTTCCCCTATAAATACAACTATGATTAATAATGCAATAGTAGCTTGTTTTATACTATTACGAGTACAGATTCCTTACATACAATCTCCCTTCCTTACATGTAATACAAGCAA
>NZ_JBNLYC010000221.1:0-5745 GCF_050172015.1 Bacillus sp. GMa5/1
TGGTATCTCATTCGGTGTATCTACATCTGTACAAGAAGTTACGGTCGATCAATACGGTGAGACGCCTGTAAAATCGATCATGAAAGGTCGTAAGGCTGAAACAACTGTACCATTCGCATTACACGATCTAAAGCGATTATCAAAAGTAATGCCAAACTCTAAATTCGTAGAGAGCGGGGAGAAGCAAGCGTTATTCGTATCTGCGCAAGCGGGCTTCGATATGTTATCGACTGCGAAGAAAATGGTTATTAAACCGACTGCGCCTAACACTACGCCGAATGACTGGATCACTGTACCAAACGCAGCGGCGTCAGCTGATCCTGATTATACGTTCGATCCTGACAACGAGCGTATCGCAAACATTACGTTCAATGCGTTCCCTGAGGCTGACGGCACTCTATATATCTTAGGCGATGAGTCGATCAAGGAGACCGAAACCAAAAGCAAGTAAAACTAAATAATAGCGAAACTGGGCGAGGTCTTCGGACTTCGCCCTCTTTTTTTGTTGATATGTAAATTGTATCGCCGAGAATTCGATTTTAAGACGATTATCTTTTGTTTCATAGGTATATGGTCATTAAATCGCAAATTTAGATGGAGGTATAACTTATACAAGTGTAGAATATGAAATAAACAACGTATGAAGGTGAAACGAATAACGTATGCGTGATTGATTAGTAAGAAGTGGAGGACGTATTTATGAAGATCGGAGACGTTTTGAAGGCATTGGTAACAACGAAGAGTGCCGTATTAGCAAAGGAAATAGGTATAGGAGAGAAGAAGCTGCGAGACACATTAAGAAGCCTTGGTTATGAATATCGTAATAGTGGCGATAAAGGGTGGCACTTCGTAGGAGAGGGTGATCAGCCGCTTGAAAGAGACATACAAGACTTCGTTAATGTGCGTAAAACGCATGCACAACGTAAGGGTAACGTACAAAGAACGATCGATGTGTCAACAGAAGGTGAAGTACATAACGCATTAACACCGCATGAGGTGAGTGTTTTACGTGATATGATTAATGAATGGGGAACGGTTAAAGATGCTATAAACACCGCAGCAACAACGCGCGAAGGCGTGATAGAGACGTCGCATAGTATTAACGATCTGTATATAAGAGTTAAACAAGAAATAGAGCCTCAAAAGAAGATGCGCAAGACTTTAAATGTTAATGAGGGCGTAGGAAAAGCACTTGACGAATTCGCGGAAAAATTCCGACTAGATAAGCAAGATATAGTAGAGCTTGCATTGTATGATCTGTTCGCAAAATATGGCGAGAATTATAAGGATTGAGAAGAGAAAAAGGAAAGATAATAACGAAGATACGGGAAGCCTTGGCGGGTTTCCCTATTTTTTTTTTGCACGCAGCGAAGAAAGATGGCGTAAGAGAGCGATTAATAGGGAAGAAAATACGCTGAGATTAACGATTCTGAGCCGATAACTTTTGGATCGCGGGTAGTAGCCGCGAAGATTCGTCAGAATGCGCTTATCGGTGATGATATACGACGAATACTGACATCGCGTCGGGTTTTATACAAAAAATAACTTGATTTTAGTAGAAATGTGGCGTTACAATGGATACAACTTAATATTGAACGTAAAAAAGCGCCTACCGATTGGAGTCGGTAAACGCTTATAGTTGCTAGAATCGATTGGAGTCGAAACTAGCGGCTTCCGTATACAGCCCATACGGATTAAATTTATGTATTCATTATATCGACTATTATGGAAAGTTTCAAGTGTGAAATTCTACCTATTTCGGTCGATATATTTTGCGGTATTCTTTTAATCCTATCGGTGGGGTTATTGGAATACCGCTTTTTTGTGTTCGCGTGGAATTGCCTGATACCACGTAGATAAAAACTGATAAGCCGTAATTCCGTGCTGCATACATTCATTTAGCGGGAACGTGTTACGGCGTGGCTTGCTATCGGTCGTGCGGGAAGTACAGAGTATGCTTCTACAAGGATAGCGCCCCGTAACGTATTCCTATTCATGCGTTGCGGGTAGGCGAGAACTTGCCTAGGCGTGTAGTCTGAAAGGTTCGGGGGGTTATCGTTAGCGTTATGGCGCTAGGGAATACGCTCAGCATGTCACGTAGGGACGATATTACGGGGACAAGCCGAGAAAAAGGGCGTATGCGGTGAAAACCGCTGAGTGAATAGGGTCTTCTGACGGACCAACGAGGTGCGGCATGGTAAAGACGCTTATCTTTCTATTCTGTTAGATTACTTTTTGTAGTCTTTCAGCATAGGGGATAAGTCTGTCAACTTCCCTCCCTGCCTCGGATTAGCATGGTAAAGGGCGTCAAAGAAAAGTCAAGAGATTTTAAGAGATTAAGAGAAAATAACTACCACTATCCGCGGCTAGAGGAAAATATAGATAACTACCACTAACTAGGGATAGAGAAAAATGAAGCTAAAGGAAATATAGATTAATAACTATATAGAGGGAATAGAGAAAAAAGGATATCAAAGTAAATTAAAGAAAAAGAAGATGTATAAAAGTAAGGAGAAGTAAGGGAGAGTGAAATCATGATTGATGAAAATAAGAAACTACAACAGCTGAGTACTTTTACATGGAAAGAGACAAAAAGTACTGAAGAAGAAAGAAAGAAGGCTAAAAAGATAGTGGAATAGTTAAGGCGGTTAAAAGGGGGAGAAAGATGCTAATAGTTGCGGGAAGCAAACAAATGGCAAAGGAAGAACAAGAGTGAAGAAAAGAAAGGTTAGAAATAGATGTGATGAACAACGATAATATATCTGCAAAGATAGTCCAGAAAGAGGGCGTCTATACTATCGGTAATTTGAATCATAATAAAAAATGGATTCAAAAGGGCGTCGATAGATATAATGCGAGAGTTTGGCGAGATTGGAGAGAAAAAGAATGACTTATGATTTTTCAAGTAGTGGGCTTGCTGACTATAAGCTGAGAAATCATACAACGGCTTCCCAGATGCTCGTATATGAGTTAATAAGGTGTCTAGTGTTTTATTTATATTTGAAACTATTATCGTCCGTTATATGCCCTGTTATGCCGTTATAGATTAATGTGAAAAGGAAAGACTCTCGGAACATTGGGAGTTATCTTCTAATATTGGGATTTATTGTGTTTGAATTATCTGTATATTAATATATAATATGAAAACAACCTTCATTTTAGAATAGACTATAGTAAAATTTTGTATTTATGTGGAAATTAAAGGTTGCGCAATAAGAGACGAAGTCACATAATATAATTAATGGAATACCACGGCGATACCACTCGCTAAATGCGACGCCGATATAAGGAACATGCGGACACCACGCAATGAAGTTAGATGAAACACCGCATAGAGAATGCTATATTGTAGTTGTGTAGGAATGTATCACCTTTTAGCGAAATGAACGGGCAAGAGCAAGATGAATGCGGAAACAGTCGGAAATGACGAAGGGAATCTCTCCCCCCCCCGCTAACGGCATAGGACGGAAACCGACGATACCACAACCGCATTAGATATCTATATAAATATATAGAACAAAAGAAAGTGCTAGGATTAACCAACCTATCGCTTTTTTGTTGTTTATATTTTTTAACCAATTTAAGGAAATACCGCTTCGGTTGACTTGTGTGAACTTGAGGTTTATTATAAGGATATAAAGAAAGGGAGGTGAAAATATGAATTTGTGGGTAATTTTAGGTGGTTTTGTAGCAACCTTGAATCAATTATCAGCACTGATTAAAAACAGTGTAGATACATACTACAAGGTTAAAGAGAAAAGAGTCGCACCCACCAAGATGACGACTCAGAATAACCACAAGGTAGAGGGAAACCTCTCCTATACCTAAGATTATAACACATTCATACTAATATGAAAAAATTTATATGGAAAAATATCCCTATAGCTATATTTCTGATTTTTGTTTTAACAACCTTTGATTACAACAACCTAGGTACTGGGGAGTATACCTATATTATCTTTGCTGGAATAGCTCTATTTTTAATGTTGATTAATATGATTATCCTGTATATAAAGGAGAAGAAGAATGTTTAAATTTGAAACAAAAGAACAACTAACAAAATTTATACAAGATGAAGTTTTAAATTCATCGGAAGCATTAGATATTCTCGGGTGTTCTAGACAGTATTTAAACAAACTGGTAAAAGAGGGAAAACTAATACCGATTAAAGAGACAACTCGCGATAAACTATTCTACAAACAAGATGTTGTAAAAAGAAAATCTTTAATGAGAAAGTAAAAGTTTTTATTTCAAATTCCCAATTATTAGTAATGTATAGAGGGAAGAACAAGAAGCGGACGCAAATTGATGCGTACCGCCTTTTTTATGTCCGCATACACGGTGTATATTTGTTTATTTATAACGTGCCCTTATTACCATTTCGGTGATTATCGCTGCGGCTACTGATAAGGCGAAAATTACGCCGAATGATGCGACGTATAGGTTTCCGAATGCTTTCGCTACGCACATAAATATGAATGCGAATACGATTAGGAATGTTATATTTCGATTCTTTTTCATAGTATATTCGTGAATATTTCGTGTTATAATTAAGTAATAGATAGAGCGTGCTGTCACACGCCCTACGCTATTTTACTTTCTTGAGAATCGACTAGCGATTTTGAATCTACGCTTTTTCTTACCATCTTCGTTTATGTACTCAAATTCCCACTTGATTGCGATAAACGGTAGTAAGTATTTAGCGATATCAAATCCGTATGTCGATATGAAGTGTAACACGATATCCACTTCGTAACCTCCTTTCGAAAGTATTGTACTCTCTCAAGCACATATTTATTATAACATTGATATCGCCGTCATGTCAACTTTATTTGAAAAGTTTTTTTGGCGGTGCTATTTTTATGCCTATTTTTCCCTTATTCATCGTATTTTATTACATAAAAAACGCCTATAATATACAATTAAGTAGCGATTAGAAGTCTAAAGAACGATAGATATACGTTAAAATGTACGTTAAATGTGCGGTAAATAATCGACAAATATACGATATCATATGTTAGCCGATTCATTTCTGCTATATTTAGCGTTAAAAATATGCGAATATAGGTTGTTAATGTAGCTAAATGTACGTTAAATATACGACAAATATATCGTTATTTAATGCGTTAATCAGTCGATAAAATATACCGATGTAAACTATTAAAAAGTATATTCAATATTTACGATATATAATATAGTCGTTGATATGACGCCGTTCTATCGCTAGGATTTTGTTTACAAATAGCGGAAATATGTATACGGAAGTTTACGAATATTAATTATCATATAGTCGCATAATGTTCGTGTTTTTTGCGTTTCGTTAGCACAGAAGGGCGGACGGGGACGGCTTCCGAAACTCGGGGGGTTTAGAATTTAGTCGCACAATCGCAATATTTTATGGCAAGGACAGGCGGCCTCTTTACGCATCATGTAACACATAGACGGCGCTTCTTTTATGTCGCTACCATTTCATTAATACAGTTCGGTAAGTGTGCGTAATGTATAGAAATATGCATAACAGAACGGAACAATGCGGTTTCATTCGGGACTAATCGCACTAATATACAAAAAAATGTAGGTTGCTATATTTCCGTTATTCATAAAGATATACACTCTTTGCTTAAATTATTTAAAAGTATAGAGAAAAGAAAATCATTTTTTTCAAAAAAGATTACTTACTATAAATGCGTTATGGTTTATAAACAAAAATAAAAGAAGAGGTTTCCCTCTCCTTTTTCTTACTGT
>NZ_JBNLYC010000222.1:0-5691 GCF_050172015.1 Bacillus sp. GMa5/1
GGAGATTATAGAAATTCAAAAGTTAATAGATGCACTTCATCAATCTTCTATTGATGAGTTGGAGTATCAGACAGAAGACATAAAGTTACGTCTCAAAAGAAATGGGAAAAAAAATGTTCAGTATATTGAAAGGGAAAAGCAGAAAGTTGAATCTTTTCCAGTAGAAAATTTGGTAACTGAAGTTGCTTGCACAAATCAAGTGGAAGAATTGAAACAAGTAGAAGAAAATAATGTGAAAGAAGATTTATATGAAATTAAATCTCCAATGGTCGGCACCTTTTATTGTTCACCTTCTCCAGGAGCAGATTCATATGTAAAAGTGGGACAAAAAGTGGATAAAAGAACGATTGTTTGTGTTGTAGAAGCTATGAAACTATTTAATGAAATTGAATCAGAGGTAGAAGGGGAAATTGTAGAGGTATTGGTTGGTAATGGAGACCTTGTAGAATATGATCAACCGATGTTTTTGGTAAGGAAAAAGTAGGGGTGATTGTAATTGATTAAGAAGCTATTAGTTGCGAATCGTGGTGAAATAGCAGTTCGAGTTATTCGTTCCGCAAGAGAATTGGGAATTAAAACAGTAGCAGTGTACTCTAAGGCCGATAGAGATGCCCTTCATGTCCACCTAGCAGATGAAGCTCATTGTATTGGCCCAGCTTCTGCAAAAGAAAGTTACCTGAACACAGTTAACATTATTTCTGTAGCAAAACTAACACAATGCGACGCGATTCATCCAGGGTACGGATTTTTAGCGGAGAATGCTGATTTCGCTGAAATTTGTAAAGAATGTAACCTTATATTTGTGGGGCCAACTCCTGAGACTATTAGAAAAATGGGTGCAAAAGATGTTGCAAGAAAAACCATGATTGAGGCTGGTGTACCGGTTACCAAAGGGTCAGATGGAATTATTAAAAGCGTAGAAGATGGAATTAAGATAGCAGAAGAAATTGGATACCCAGTTATTATTAAAGCCACTGCTGGTGGTGGAGGGAAAGGAATCCGAGTTGCTCAAAATAGTAAAGAATTAGTTGATGGTATTCGTCTTACTCAGCAAGAAGCGAAAGCGGCGTTTGGAGATCCAAATGTATATATGGAAAAGTATATTACAGATTTTCGTCATATTGAAATTCAGATTTTAGCAGATGGCTATGGTAATGTAATTCACTTAGGCGAAAGGGACTGTACGATCCAGAGAAGACTTCAAAAATTGGTAGAGGAAACACCATCACCCGGTATCACGATGGAAGCAAGAGAAGAGATGGCGAATCTAGCGGTAAAAGCAGCCCAAGTTGTTAATTATTCAGGCGCAGGTACCATCGAATTTATCTATGATTTAAAAGAGAATAAATTTTATTTTATGGAAATGAATACAAGAATTCAAGTTGAACATCCAGTTACTGAAATGGTAACGGGTATTGACATAATTAAAGAACAAATTCGAATTGCTTCTGGAGGGAAATTAAGATATCAGCAAGATGATGTGCAGTTTAATGGTTGGGCCATAGAGTGTCGCATCAATGCAGAAAATCCAGAAAAGAATTTTATGCCATCACCTGGAACCGTTAAGGAATATCTTCCACCAGGTGGATATGGGGTACGAATAGATTCAGCAGTGTATGCTGGCTATAGTATTCCCCCTTATTACGATTCTATGGTAGCTAAAGTTATTACTCATGGGGAAACGAGAGAAGAAGCAATTCAACGTATGGAAAGAGCACTGAGTGAATTTCATGTTGCTGGTATTAAAACTACTATTCCTTTTCATTTAGATCTGTTAAGTAATAAAAAATTCATTTCTGGTGATTTTAATACTAAATTTTTAGAATTACATGATCTAAAAACGAAAGAGCTGCAAAGTGTTTAAAAAATAGAGTTACAGTGAATGTTTCATAAATCATTTTCATTATGGAGGAGATTAAACATGAATAAAGTACTGCTACAAACAGAAGGGTTGATCGTTTTAGTTACAACTATTTATTTATATAGTTATTTTGGTCTTAATTGGTGGGTATTTTTAGCATTAATACTTGCACCTGATATTGGTATGCTCGGTTATACAATAAATCAAAAGATAGGGGCAAGTGTTTATAACTTCTTTCACACGTACGTAATATCTATTGCTGTACTTGCAATTGGATTATATACAAATCAAGATTGGATTTTAGCATTAGGAATTGTTTGGACTGCTCATATAGCGATGGATCGAACTATAGGATATGGATTGAAGTACACAAAAGCTGGATTTAAAACTACTCACCTTACAAGAGTATAATGGGCGTAACTTTTTCATTTAAATAGAATGAATTCCTAAGTTCTGTTAGCTAATAAATAGGAGGAAGAGTTGTGATTAGAAAATTAATTCCAAGAAAAAAGAATGAATCGGCAGTATCAGCTACACAACTAATGTCTGATGTTCCTGATGGGATAGTGATCAAATGTCCAAAGTGTAAAAAAATTATATACAGTAAAGATTTGCGTAAAAATTTAAAGGTTTGTGTAGAGTGTAATCATTATTTTCCGATGAGTGCATTAGAAAGAATTGAATCTTTATTGGATCAAGATAGTTTTGTAGAATACGATGAGCGCATGACTTCAAATAATCCTCTTGGTTTTCCTGGATATGAAAAAAAATTAGAATCTGATCAAAAGAAAACAGACCTTAAAGAAGCGATATTAACAGGGGAGGGAACTATTCAAGGGCATAGAGTAACTGTAGCAGTTATGGATACAAGATTCCGAATGGGCAGTATGGGGTCTGTGGTAGGGGAAAAAATTACAAGAGCGATAGAATTTGCTTTAGAAAAAGGGCATCCTTTTATTATCTTTACGGCAAGTGGAGGAGCTAGGATGCAAGAGGGAATTCTAAGTTTAATGCAAATGGCAAAAACAAGTTCTGCTGCTAAAATGTTAGATTTGTCTGGAAATCTGTTCATTTCGGTTATGACATCTCCAACTACAGGGGGAGTATCAGCTAGTTTTGCTTCTTTAGGTGATTATAATTTTGCAGAACCAGGAGCATTAATTGGTTTTGCTGGAAGACGAATTATTGAGCAAACAATCCGTGAAAAATTACCGGATGAATTTCAAACGGCAGAATTTTTATTAAAACATGGTCAATTAGATAAAATTCTACCAAGAGATCAAATACGTAGTACGTTAACAACTGTTTTAAGACTGCATTCAGGGGGAAGAATACAATGAAAAATTATTTGGATTTTGAACTTCCAATAGTAGAATTAAAAGAAAAAATAGTAAGTTTGAGAAAGTATATGGAAACAACAGGGTTTGATTTATCTGAAGAATTAGTAAAATTAGAAAGCAAGTTGTGTATACTGCAGAAAGAGGCTTATCAACAAATGAAGCCTTGGGATCGAGTTCAAATTTCACGACATCCTAATCGACCAACTACCCTTGATTATATTCAAGAAATATGCACAGATTTCTTAGAATTACATGGGGATCGTTCATATGGAGATGATCCAGCCATGGTTGGTGGTATTGCTAGATTTGAGGGTGTACCAGTAACTGTGATTGGACACCAACGTGGAAAAGATACAAAAGAAAACATATATCGAAACTTTGGCATGCCTCATCCTGAAGGCTATAGAAAAGCACTTAGACTTATGAAACAAGCTGAAAAATTTCAACGTCCTATTATCACCTTCATTGATACAAAGGGAGCTTATCCAGGAAAAGCTGCTGAGGAAAGAGGGCAAAGCCAAGCTATCGCAAATAACCTTTTTGAGATGGCAGCTTTAACTGTACCCGTTATTAGTGTGGTAATCGGAGAAGGAGGGAGTGGAGGTGCGTTGGGAATTGGAGTATGTAACCATCTCCATATGCTTGAGAACTCAACTTATTCGGTAATTTCTCCTGAAGGTGCGGCAGCGCTTCTCTGGAAAGATGCTTCAAAAGCAAAGCAAGCAGCTGAAACAATGAAAGTTACGGCGTATGATTTAAAGGAATTAGGTGTTGTTGACAAGCTGATTCCTGAGGTAGATGGTGGCGCTCATAATAATATTAAAAAGCAGGCAGGTGAAATCAAAAAGGTCTTAAAGGAATCTTTAAATGAATTAATGTGGTTAGGAAAAAAAGAGTTACAAAAACAACGTTATCAAAAATATAAACAAATTGGAGAATATTCTACTCCAGAATCTATTGGTGATGAAGTACGTGTTTTAAACGCATTGTAGGGATCTGATTGTAGGGGAGAGTAACTTAGCATAATTTGTTAAATATCATATTGGTAGAGATTTGAATAAAACATCTCCCTTTATCTTTTTTCTAATAGAAGACCTCTTTTTCAAAATTGTTCAAGTTGTGCCCCCCCCATTTAAGATAGGAGACGAATGACGGTAGGCGTAAGCCTACATTTTTTGTGTTATAAAGAGACATGCGAGAAAATAAGGTACATTATCCTTTTTGAGGGATTTACTAAGGATTTTGAAAAATATATTAAGGTAACTTAAAAAAGAACAAGATATAAAAAAGAACAAGATATAAAAAAGAACAAGATATAAAAAAGAACAAGATATAAAAAAGATGTACTTATATAAACCAGAAAGTAAGCTCTGATCTGGATAATAAACATAAAGGTAGGAGATTTAAATGGAGACGAAACAAGATAACCTTATTTATGTATGGGAAGCTTATTGTGGATGGTGTTATGAGTAATATAGATGACTTAACAGCAGATTGTCTTGATTCTATCACTATTAAATGGTTGAATGAAGCTAAATCATCAGATGAGTTCATTGATTTTTCATATGAACAAGTTTTAGAAATGTGTAGTATGCCTAAGGAAAAAGCTAATGGAGTTGGATATTATCGAGCTGAAGATAATATTAAAGTTGCTAAAAGAATTGCTGCTTTAGCAACTATTTTTATATACCTTAATGATGAAAATGAAATTGTAGTATTAAATAATCGTGCAGAGCCCGGTAAACATTACGAAGTAAAACGTGAAATTATAAAAAGGCTTTTTGTATTAGATTCAGTAGTACTCTTGAGAGATAAAAATACCAATGAATATATGGGAATAGAATCGTGTTGAATTAAACCAGGTAGTTTCTTGTCAAGCTACTTATATGGTTCAAGTAGACAACTGCATTTCTTTCCAAAAAGGTGCTTGAATACAATAGTTATCGACATAAGTACCATAAAAGATTAATTGGATATTTAACATGGAAATGGAGAATTAGACAAATGTATTCATCATTGAAAAAGCCATATTCTATAGGTGGGGACAAAGGGCTGCTAGCAGTAATGGATATCCCAAAAGATTGGAAGCCGAATCGTATTAGAGAACAGTTGGAAAATGTTCTAATGGATTTAGAAAATGAAAAAGTAATCTCTTATTAGGAGTATAGTGATCCACTTGATGAACAACAAATTGGGAAACGTAATTGGTTTAAAAACTATTACTCTAATTTAGGAATAACGATTTTACCGCCTGAGGAAATGCTGCAATCAATGGATAGGGTAATCGGAAAGAAAAATATAGAAGAACTTCAAGAACAATTACCTGAAGTAACAGTTGTTAAAGAAGTAAAGAAGACTGTAGAATTAGTCGAACAAATAGAGAAGAAGATCCGTGAATAAATACTGAAAGTACACAATGAAAAAAAGTAAGCATTCGTGAAATAGCAGATGAAATTAGTATTTCTCCGTCTACATTATCTGGGTATTGTC
>NZ_JBNLYC010000223.1:0-5649 GCF_050172015.1 Bacillus sp. GMa5/1
AAAAATCCTCACAGCTTTTATTCTCTGTGAGGATTTCTTCTATTATATATCCAATTGAACCTCTACACCGAAATGATCTGAAATTACATTTCTGTTTGTACCATTAAAAATAACTTTTGAAGAATGAACTTTTTTACTTTGGTTACACAATATTAGATCGATTCGCAAATTATGTTTATTTTCATCCCAACCAGCAATCTCACCTTGGACAGTCGTTCCTTCATCCTTCTCTATTGCTAATTCATATGTGTCATACAACCCTTTTTGCATCATATACTCATAACCTTCGCCTTCCAACCGAGCATTGTTATTAAAATCCCCCATTAAGAAGGCGAGCTTATTGCTATCTACACGCTCCATCAAACGATCGACTTGACCTTCGAATGACTCTTCTTCATCATTCCACCAACCGAGATGGCAAGAGTAAAACGTTATATCCTTACCATTATAAGCAATTGTTGCACTTACAATTTTACGCGTTTTCCAATACGTTGTATCCTCGTTCTCTGAAATGAAGAACGTATCTTCTTTTATAATATTATGCTTCGTTATAATCGCTAATCCTTCTTCATACACGTCATAACCAATATGAGAGAAATCCCAAGTAATATTGTAATCTTTTACATGTAGCGCTTTTAACTCTTCTAATAGTAAAAGTCCAAAATTATCTTCTTTCTTGTTACCGCATACATTTTCAGCTTGTATGGACTGACTTACTTCTTGCAATGCGATGACATCGTACTCTTCTTCTTGAATTACTTTAGCAAGGTATTGTATCTTTTCTATTTGATTCTCTTCTTGCCAAGAATGACAGTTTAAAGTTAGCAATTTCATATTATTACGCACCTAACATATCTTGAATGTCTGACTTTAATACGTCAGCTTTCGGACCATATACCGCTTGTACACCTTTATCTTTTACAATAAGTCCTAAAGCACCATTTTGTTTCCACTGTGCTTCTGATGCAACAACATCTAAATCTTTTACTGTTACACGTAAGCGTGTCATACAAGCATCTACGTCAGCAATATTTTCTTTTCCACCTAATAAATCGATAACTTTTGTTGCTAGTGAACCGTCTTGTACATTTCCTGTTCCTTCTGATGCCTCATCTTCATTATCAATATAGTTACCTGCACGCCCTGGTGTTGGTAAATTGAATTTTTTAATTAAGAAATTAAATAGTGTAAAGTTAAGACCGAAGAACACTAATGAAACAATAACAAAGTTGATTAAGTCTCTTGTTAAACCTGCGTTAACCATCATTGGTGTACGAGTAATTAACTCAATAAATCCAAATGCATGAACACGTAAGTTAATTAAATCAGCTAGCGCGAATGCAAGTCCTGTTGTAATAGCATATACAACATATAATAATGGAGCAATAAACATGAACATGAATTCAATTGGTTCTGTTACACCTGTTAAGAATACTGCTAATGCTGCTGATAAAAACATTGGTTTATATTTTGCACGCTTTTCTTTATCCACGTTACGGAACATCGCAAATGCAATCCCCATTAACGCTGCTGTTGAGCCGATAACTTGTCCAGCTTTGAAACGAGCTGGTACAACGTTATTTAATAAATCGTTATATGCCTTCGTATCTCCATTTGCTAGTAAATTATTTAAATCTGTAATCCATGCAAGCCATAATGGATCTTGTCCTGCTACAACTTGTCCAACTTTTGAACCAGTTAACATCGTATATGTTCCGCCTAGCTCTGTATAGTTCATCGGAATCGTTAACATATGGTGTAAACCAAATGGTAATAATAAACGCTCTAACGTTCCATATACAAACGGTGCAACAACTGGTGCGCTATCTTTTGAAGCTGCAATCCAGCGACCAAATTCATTTAACCCACTTTGGATGAATGGCCATAGAAGTGATAATACAATCGCAGTAACTGTAGACCAAAGAATTACAACGAATGGTACAAATCGTTTTCCATTAAAGAATGCTAATGCCTGTGGCAGTTTATTATAGTTATAATATTTGTTATATAAAGTAGCTCCTAAGAAACCTGTGATGATCCCTACGAACACTCCCATGTTTAATGCAGGTGCACCAAGTACAGAAGTAAAGTAATCTTTTACAATTAAATCTCCCGCTATTACTGAAGAAACTTTCGCTTTTGAATCCGCTAACATTTCAGCGTTTACGCCAAATATAGCTCCTGTAATTCGGTTTGTTAAGACGAATGCTAATAGCGCTGCAAATGCACCACCCGCGCGATCTTTCGCCCAAGATCCCCCAATTGCTACTGCGAATAAGATGTGTAGATTTGTAATGATTGCCCAACCGATGTCTTCCATTACGCGAGCGATTGTATGAACTGCGTTAACATCCCCAGCAGACATACCAATTAACTTACCGATGGAAATCATTAAACCAGCTGCTGGCATTACGGCTACAACAACTAATAAAGCTTTCCCGAACTTTTGCCAAAAATCAAAAGACGTAATTTTCATCTGTTCTTCCTCCCCTTTATTTATAACAACATAATGATTTAAATTATAATTTCTGTCCCTTTTATGAAAACGATTCCTCATATCATTTTTCTTTTTACGCAACCGTTTTCATAAATCTATTTTAATAAAAGCGTTTTCACTTTGCAATAGAAATTTATTTTTTTTCATAAAAAAAGATGCTCAAAGAGCATCCTTTTTTATTATGAAATGCGATAAACCCTTGTTTCATAAGGTTTTAAAGCAATTGTTGTTACTTCTTCATGTTCCGCAACTTCATAGTTATTTAAAAGCAAACGTTTGCGTTCTAGTGCAAATGAACCCTCATTATACACAGCTTCCTCTTTTGAGATATTACTAATTACAATGACTTTTTCATCCTGTAACGTACGTGTATATGCATAAATTTGTGGATCGTCTTCTAAAAGTAAATCGTACGTACCATAGTTCAGTACATCGTGCTCTTTTTTCAGGGCAATCATTTTCTTATAGAAATTGAAAATAGACTTTTCTTCATTTTTTTGCTTTTCAACATTAATTTCTTTGTAATTTGGATTCATGCTAAACCAAGGTGTACTTGTTGTGAAACCAGCATTCATCTCATCATTCCACTGCATAGGTGTACGTGAATTATCGCGGCAAGAAGCCCATATAATCTCCATCATATCTTGATGTGGTACGCCCTCTGCAATTTTCTCGCGATATAAATTTTTAATTGCTACATCATCGTAATCTTCAATATTTGGTAACTGAACATTTGTCATACCAATTTCTTGGCCTTGATAAATAAACGGTGTACCGTGCATAAAGAAATACATCGCCCCTAGAGCTGTTGCACTTTCACGCCAATATTGTTTATCATCTCCCCATGTTGAAACGATACGTGGTTTATCGTGATTCTCAATATATAAAGCGTTCCATCCTTTATTTTCTAATCCTTTTTGCCATTTCGTTAATACTTTTTTCAATCCTACAACATCAAGGTCTTTCTTCTTCTCTGCATCCCATAAACTTAAATGTTCAAATTGGAATACCATATTGAACTTACCTTGCTCTTCTCCAACCCATAGCTCAGCATCTTCAATCTTAACACCATTTGCTTCACCAACAGTCATAATATCGTACTTAGAGAATGTATTTTCTTTTAGCTCTTCTAATAAAGGTTGAATACCTTTCACATTCATATGTTTATCAAAAGATGGCACATATTTTAACTCTTTTGGATTTGGCATATCCTTGAGGCCTTCTTCTTTTTTAATATGACTGATCGCATCAACGCGGAAACCATCAATACCTTTATCAAGCCACCAATTAACCGTATCATATAGTACTTCGCGAACTTCTTTATTCTCCCAGTTCAAATCTGGTTGTTTACGTGAGAATAGATGTAAATAATATTGTTCTGTTTCTTCATCATATTCCCATGCCGAACCATTAAAAATACTTTCCCAGTTGTTTGGCTCCGCACCATCTTTACCATCATGCCAAATATACCAATCACGCTTCGGATTATCTTTAGATGAACGTGATTCAATAAACCATGGATGTTCATCACTCGTATGATTAATAACTAAATCAATAATTAGCTTCATATCACGCTTATGAACTTCATCTAGTAAAGCATCAAAGTCTGCCATTGTACCAAACTCATCCATAATATCTTGATAATCACTAATATCATAACCATTATCATCATTAGGCGATTTATACATTGGACAAATCCAAATTACATCTATACCTAAATCTTTTAAATAATCCAGTTTTGCAATAATACCTTGTAAATCTCCAATACCATCACCATTTGAATCCATAAAGCTTCGTGGATAAATTTGATAAGCAACCGCTTCTTTCCACCATGTCTTATTCATAGTCATTCTCTCCTTTTGCATCCCATCGGAATTTTATGCAAACGTTTTCGTAACACTATCATAACAAAATATGAACAGTTTGCAACTGTTTTCATTGAACTCTATGTAGATTCTTTATTCTTATGCTTTATTTATTTCTCACAAAGGTAAATCTCATTCTTCACCTCTTCTTGAAACTGGTAGCCCCTCTCTCTTTATAGAAGAAGTTCCTTATATAAAGGCTGTTGAATTTTTTAATGGCGGTAACATCCCTGAAAATTTCAAGCGCTCTGGTTCCTATGTCTATAAACCTATTCCCCTTAAAGGCATTCAAATCATGCAATACTTTCTTTCTCATGCACCGAATAAAGATGCTAGTATTTGGCATCAATCGCTCATAGGTGCTGTTGAAAATATTTCGCCGAATAAAACGGCTTATTTTCATCGTAAAGCAATTATTGCTCAAGAATACATTACCTCTTGGAAATGCGATGATGAAGAAAATCAAAATATACGCTGGGTTAAAGGTTTACGAGAAAGCTTAGATCCTTATACACTAGGTGACTATGTGAACTGGCCCGATATCGACATTAAAAATTGGCAAACTAGTTATTATGGCTCTAACTTTCACAGATTACGTAAAGTAAAAACCATGTATGATCCTTGTGATGTTTTTCATTTCCAACAAAGTATTCCTCCTTTTCATACGTGAAAAAAGGGGATAACATAAAAAAATCATCCAATATACCGTTACCTCGCAGTATGTTGGATGATTCAAGTTGATTTTCTATATCGTTTCAAATTCTTGCTCCTACTCATAAACTTTTACTTACAGATTAATTGTATTTCGTATCATTTTCATGCAATGAATGTAATTTAATATTTGGTACTTTATCTTTTTCAATACCTCTATTATAAGAAACAGGAACTTGAAATTCGAATTGCTTTGTCTCATGTTTTTGTAAATAGACTGGTTTCGGTACTGGATAGCTTTTTGAATTCTCGTTTGCATTATCGTATAAAACAACTTTTAATGCTTGTGAATGATTACGATAATTTTTTAAAGTAACAATGCACTTCGGTTGGATATTCTCTCCATTTTTCTCCATTCTACACTGGCTATCTTCTTTTTTATATTCTATTGCTTCTACCCCTGTTTTTCCTGCGTAGTACCATGTTTTATTCAATGTCTGGAGGATTGTATTTAAAATAAACGGCATCATTACAATCAAAATACTAATGCCTACTACTTTTATCTTATTCGTTTTTCTAAATGTACTAGACTCCTTTTTTCCTAGCCATTTTAAAAATAATATAAATGCAATTACA
>NZ_JBNLYC010000224.1:0-5572 GCF_050172015.1 Bacillus sp. GMa5/1
GGACAAATAGACCTGAAGGAGACACAATATGGAATATTCTAAAATTAAAGAGAAACGAGAGAGACTTGGTCTGACTCAAAAAGAGTTTGCAGATGCTTTAAAAATGGGGAGAAATGGAGACAGAACACTAAGAAGGTGGGAAAATGGAGAATCTTATCCTTCTCCATTGGAGTATAAATCCATTATGGAATATCCGGAAGAACCTCCCTTCGTGTTTAAAGGAACCCCACGTTTTACTATGATTGATTTATTTGCTGGGATAGGGGGAATCAGACTAGCCTTTCAAAAGCATGGGGGGTTATCGGTCTTCGCTTCTGAATGGGACAAATTTGCTGCTAAAACTTATAGAATAAATTATGGTGAAGAACCCGCTGGTGATATTACTGAGATTCCTACTAATCAAATTCCTGAACATAATATTCTTTTGGGTGGTTTCCCATGTCAGCCATTCTCGCAAGCTGGTCTAAAAAAAGGATTTGAAGATACAAGAGGTACACTTTTCTTTGAAATTGCTACAATTCTAAAAGAAAGAAGACCACAGGCGTTTTTATTGGAAAATGTTAAACAATTAAGAGGCCATGATAAAGGTAGGACATTAGAAACAATATTAAAAGTTTTAAGAGAAGAATTAGACTATACTGTTTACTACGATGTTTTACGTGCTGCTGATTTTGGGGTTCCACAAAACAGAGAACGTATTTATATAGTGGGTTTTTATAATCCGCTTGGGGGGAAATCAATACCTTTTTCATTTCCTAAACCTACAAATAAACCTACTAGACTAGGAGACATTTTAGAAGAAAATGTTGATGAAAAATACACGATTTCTGATAAATTATATCAAGGGCATTTAAGAAGAAAACAAGAGCATAAAGAAAAAGGAAATGGTTTCGGCTTCTCACTATTTAACTCAGAAAGCCCCTATACTAATACTATTAGCGCCCGTTATTATAAGGATGGTAGTGAGATTCTTATTGATCAGGGTCCTGATAAAAACCCAAGAAAGTTAACTCCAAGAGAGTGCGCGCGTTTACAAGGATTTCCGAAAGAATTTTTAATACCCGTTTCAGATACCCAAGCATATAGGCAGTTTGGAAATTCAGTAGCAATGCCAGTGGTTGAATTAATTGCTAAAAATATGGTTGATGCAATAGAAAGTAGTGTTGGTTTTCAATATAGTAATAATCAACAAAGTTTAGTGGAAAATAGATAAAGTAAAAGGATTCCTGATCATAAAGGAATCCTTTTTAGAGTTGTAGATTACTTATAATTCCTAAAAATAACCTAATCCCCCTTTGCTAATCTCCCTAAAACTATTACAACTTTCTCTAGTGTAAGTATCTATATGTATTCTAATACTTGAGTAATTGTAAACAAGCTTGCAATAATAGTTTCTTTTAGTGCCGTAGCATGATTGTTTGCTAGGTCAGAAATGGTTAGTTTTTTATATTTTCAATAACATTCTTTTTCCTCTTGTCATTTATAATTACATCAAAGGCTGCATCCTATTTTTAGTAAATATTAACAAATGTTTATTTTTTTAATTACTATGGTCTGTATGAACAACTCAAAAGACTATATAATGAAAATATCTTTTATAATTGGAGGAATATAAGTGCTTAGTAATCTATATGAACTGGCTAGAATAACAAGAGAAAGTTATGGTAATACATTTTCTAACAATGATTTTAAACTCAATAGAGATTTTAAAGAAAGATTCAGCCGAGCTCTGGAAGCTAAAAACAATGTCATACAATATTTCGACTATTCTGCGGAGATAACAATTAATACGGGAAATAAAATCTTTTGTCCTAATCAGTGGTTTTACCTCGCTACATTTGTTGTTACCTACCTTAATGAGCTTCTTAAATATAAAGGGATAATAGAAGAATTGGCCAATAGCGGTGTGGACGGTATGACAAGAAGTAGATTTATGGAAAAAATCAAAAACTTAAAGGGTAAAGATATTGATGAAGCTGATCCACAAATAAAAGAGGCGATAATCAATTATTTCGGAGAAGACATAGAGAGTGGCAATTTCTTATGCAAGTTTTTAACAGAATATGACTGGTGGCTTGGCAGCAAAACAATCGATAGAAGTGATTTTTTTTACTCTCCAGTCCTTAACTTACTTAGAGTAGTAAATGTAAGTCAGAGCTATGTTGCAGAAATAGCCTTGCTTTTAGCTTCTGATTCAGAATTGATGAGTAGCGCCCGCCATTTACAGGAGCAGGAGTTTAGAGAACCTGATGTTCTTCCTGGAGAAAATTTAATAGTTTATGGTGCACCGGGAACAGGGAAGAGTCACTACTTAAAGGAGAATTTCTCAAACAGTACTAGAGTCGTTTTTCATTCCGAGTACTCATACTATGATTTTGTTGGCAGTTACAAACCTGTTCCGCTATATTTGCAAACAGACACAACTATAAGGCGATTAAATGGTCAAACTTTTGATAATGGTGAGCCTAGAATTGACTATCAATTTGTTCCTGGTCCCTTCATTAATGTATTATTACTTGCGTTACGCAATCCTAACCAGACATTCACTCTTTTAATAGAAGAGATAAACAGAGCAAATGCACCGGTTGTTTTTGGTGATATATTCCAGTTGTTGGACAGAAAAACAGATGGAACAAGTGAATATCGTATTCAGCCAAATCAGGATTTATATAATTATTTACTTTCACTTGAGGATATTGGTGATGATTTTGTGGAAGGTCTATTTCTTCCGGCAAATATGAATATTGTTGCTACCATGAATAGTGCAGATCAAGGAGTTTATGTACTTGACTCAGCCTTTAAACGTCGGTGGAAATTTAAATACATACCAATAAGAGAAGTGGGATTTACACATGAAAATCACTTAATAAATTATGCGGGTAATACTTTTTCGTGGAGAGTAATTCTTTCGGCCATTAATAAAAAACTTAAAGATCTTCAAATTAATGAAGACCGATTAATTGGCCCATATTTTATTAGTCCAGAAGAAATTGAAGACATCAGTAATTTTTCATCGAAACTGTTAATTTACCTTTGGGATGATGTTGTCCGATACAAAAGAAGAGAGTTTTTTAATCCGGATATCATAACGTACTCTGATCTAGTTGCCAAGTTCTTTGATAATGAGGATATCATGGGTATCACAGAGGATATGTGTTTATTGCTTAATGAGGAACAACTTCAGGCAGAAGAGGAAATTGAAATAGAGCAAGAGGAAATTGAAATAGAGCAAGAGGGATTAGAAGGTAGTTTGAGAAATGATGTGGTATCAGAATGAGGAAAGAACTCAATCTTGGCGGTGGAATAGAGTGGCAATAGAAAATGCATACCATACATTTATTGAGTATAAGGAATATCCAAATACTTTCCCAGAAGAACTTTTAGGTATCTGGCTGAAAAAAGGGATATGTATTTTGAAGAGGGATAGGATCATATTTAAAGTTACAGGACTGTTGATTTATAAAAACACATTTTTTATTATTTTTCCTAAATCCTATGAATTACCGGCTTTGGACTTAGATGAAAAAAAGCATATTGAGGTACTAGCCAAAACCTTATTAAAATATAGAAATGAAGCGGTGTTAGATCCGCTTGAATCTGAATTGTTAGACGGAGAAAAGGGTCAAAATAAAGGAAACCTTATTACAGTTTATCACCTAATTCATGATTTTCTTCAAAAAGGTTATCTAATCCAAAAAATGTGCGTAAAGTCGGCAAATCAGACCGGTGTGATTGATTGGGCATCAACTATCAACAAAAAACAACCTGTTTTTTCAGGAAGTTCTATAATATATATCGATCCTGTTTATAAGAAAATAATAGTTGACGAGAAAAATTTATTGTTAAAACTCCACAGGTTTTGTGTTTACCAAGGGATTAAAAATTACGGTTGGTTATTGGGAATATCTTCAGGTTTTGTAGAACCAGAGGAAGATCTTTTGAGTAATTATGACTTGGATTTTATATTGAGTTTTTTGAACAAAGAATTGAATAACACTTTTGTGGAGAGAGAAACTAATGTAATAACTTTGCTTATCCAATACTTTTCCGGTATCAATCCAGAAAACCCTGAAGAAAATATTGAAACATTGGCTACCCCCTACTTTCAAAATGTTTGGGAAACAATGTGCAGTGTTAACTTTAATAATCAATACCATTTACTCAAACAAATGATTCCAAAGTTAAAATGGGAAATCGGCAGTAATGCTCCTGTCAAGTCTCAGAGGCCGGATTTGATGATAATAAGAGAACAAACGTTATATATACTTGATGCAAAGTATTATAATATTGAAAAAAACCTTCCGGGTTGGGGGGATATTGTTAAACAGTTATTTTATGCATATACTATTTATGAAAATATTCAGTCTAAAAAAGACTTGATGCCTCACTTGAAATTGGATAATATCACTAGGACCTATAATGCTTTTTTGTTTCCGTCAAGTGAATTAGAAGCTATTAAGTATGAAGGAAAAGTTGAAGTTGAGGGAAATGATCAGTTGGGTGATGTAAAAGCTTTTAAGGTAAATACTTTTTTAATGATGAAGTGCTATATAGGAATTGAAAAATTTTCTTATATAAATAATTTTATTGAGGTAAGTAGTGAAATAATATAAGCTGAGAAGATCATTACTAAATTTAATTTCGGAAGTTTCACTGTAGTGACATAAGAAATACTTTTTTCAGTATGAGAAGTTCTTATATTGTTATCAGTTGTTCCATTACTTATTTTACTTATTATATTAAAAAGGATTCAGCGCCTAAAATAAAAGGTCAGCGAATCCTTTTTAATACATGAATTGTCTATCCAAAAAAATATTTAGAAAATCTTCTGCAGTTTCTTTTTTCTTCACATTTTCAATCACAACATCCACTTTAAATCCTTCTAAATCCCTTAGAACAGTAAGTTGCTTTTGTTTCTCAAAGTCCATATGCTTTTTCAGCCTTTGGTGAGATTCAGCGAGATGTACAAGTCGATATTGGATAAGACTATTTTTTTACAGAAGGCAATAAAATAGTGGGTTATCCGTATATCGAGTTATATTTAAAAGTGAATCTGAAGACATTTTGTAAGTCTGTTGAGTTCTCACTTAGTATGTTGGTGACGCAGAAACCACCCTTATTTACAAACTGACACTCGGTAAATTTCCAATACAACTCAAATAATTGACATGCTGAAGACCATTAAGTGAGTTAAAGTGTCAGCAATTTACTAATGGAATTCGAGACCAATTACATAAATCTAAATAAGTCCATCTTTCATCTTATTGGATAGAATTTATTATGCTATCTACGAGACAGGTGTAAACTAAACATGTTGAGTTTCAAAAAATACATCTACATCCTATTTTTGATGTTAGTGAGTAAATTTATGATTTGGGTAATTTATTCATTATAGGTGTTTTGATGTAGAAGTCAATATTTTGAAGAGAAAGATTTGAATTAGATTAACGTGGTGCAATATTCCTGTGAGTTTATGAAGGATAAAAAGAATTACAGATCTAAAGAGATTTTTATAATACAATTCGAGTGAGCCAGAACTATATATATATCAGTATTTTAATTAGAAAAGGTG
>NZ_JBNLYC010000225.1:0-5532 GCF_050172015.1 Bacillus sp. GMa5/1
TGAAAAAGATCCCCTGATGCATTCATATGCAGAAGGGGATCTTAATTTTTATGAGATTTAAAATTTACTTTTAGATAATGCTTTAAGTACTGGCTTTACAATGAAACCTATTAAACGAAAGCCTTTAAATATAGAGCGTACAACTTTCATGAAGATGCTCCCCTTAAATTAAAGGACATAACTTATTCCTTTATTTCTTTTATTGCGTTTAGTGAATCTTTAAAGTATGCCAAACCATCCATTACAGATTGTTCATACCCTTTAACCTTTTCTTTATCCCTTTCGTCTAAGCCTGAAAACATGCCGGCTACTGCCTTTTGATATACTGTTAAGGAATCTATCAGTCCGATTTGTAAATCTGTGTACTCCTTAGGTGGGTGAAGAGATTTTATCTTGTCAGCTTGTACTTGTACTTTATCATACTGCGCTTTTAATTCGTCTTTATTTGTCAATAGTGTTTTATCTTTTTCAATTATTGGTTTCGTTGCGCGTAATTCAGATTCAAACTTATTAGCAAGTTTATACACTGTCTCTTGATACTCTTTTATAGTACTGAATCTCGTATTGTCTTCTATCTTGTCTTCCTTTTTAATTACATCTTTCTCTTTACTTACTTCTTTTTTACTAGCTTCTTCATCTTGTATTTTCTTCTCTAACTCGTCTTTCTCTTGATTTATTTTTTCTTTACTAGCTTTTTCATCTTGTATCTTCTTTTCTAACTCGTCCTTCTCTTTATGTAGTTTATCTACTTCTTCATTTAACGATTTTATAACATCCTTATCAGATCTGGTTTCAGTTTTCTTTTCTGACTCTGCTACTTGTAAGTTATCAGTTTTCTTTTCTTTTTCTATGTCATTATTTGAACAACCTATCGCTGATAACATGATTGGAAGTGCTAAACATATTAGTTTCTTGTTTTTCATTTCTCCTACCCCTTTACTTCTTATTTTGTAGATTCCCTTTATACTCTATTGTTTACGTTTTTATACCGCTCACTTGCTTTTTTAGCGTTTCCTTGCTTTCATTACTACTTCACTTTCTAATTCCATCATTTCAAATGTATCACCGTTAAAGGATAATACCTTGAATTCCGCATATGGTGGTAAGTCTATACCTTCTTTCTCTGAGCCATGCTCTATAAACTTCTTATACTTGAAGGTAATTTCTTTCTTAATCCCGTCATACTTCCATTCACCTATCATATGAGTTTGATTACGCTCTTCCTTGTTTTCACTCTCATACATGAGGAAAGAACCATCTTTCTTTAAGTCAAAACCTAGATTAAATTCACCATTTCGATATGTACCCCAATCAGCTACTAACTCTTTACCGTTTGCAGAGATATTAACAGTCCCTTCATCAGAGTCTTTCTTTTCTTTCTGTTTCTTATCCATTGCTTTCTGTTTTGCCCCAGGATAATCTGCTTCAAAATCTTCGAATAAGGTTTCCAACAAACGAGGTCCGTAGTTTACATCGTTCATACCTTTTTCTAGTACTTCTTTTAGTCTTACAGTACCAATTCTACCGTCGCCGAACTTTCTAATATCTTCTTCTACTCTATTTAATCCTTCTCTACTCTTTGTTACAGCTTCTTTAATGAGGTACTCCTGCTGTTCTTCATACTTTTTCGGTGCATTCATGCTTTCTAAATCATCCAATACAAGTCTCGTATCCGTAATAGCATCTATTGTAGGCTTTGTAATTGATTCACCATCTTCCATCATTGATTTAGCTTTTGCTTTTATACTATCTATTTCTTGTTGTAAGTCTAAACGTAACTCAAATGCACGATTGACATATTCTTTTTCGGATAGTTTTTTTGTACTCTTTTCTTTCTTATCTATATCATCTGTAGGAAAACCTTCTGTATCGTCTTTATCAGAGGATTGTTTGCCTGTATCTGTTTTTGTTTCTTTACTGTATGAGTCTAATTGTATGTCTTTTTTCGGTTTAGACTTTTTTTCCGCTTCTTCCTGCTTAGCCTTAATAGTTGCTAATGCACCTCTTAGTTGTTTTTCGATATCTTCATCACTATAATGCATTTTTTTCATATCTTCTATCATTTTATCTGCTTTAAACTCTTTGTCTACCTGTCTAAACTCTGATTGAGTAAGTCCGTATGTTTCTGTTGTACAAGCTGATAATAACATGATAGGTAAAGCTAACGTTACGATTCTCTTTGCTTTCATTTTTACATTACCCCTTAGTCAGTTGAATGATTATATGTATAATTACAAGTTACTCTAGTACAACTTCTTTATAGCTTTCATATACATGTCTGACCCTTGATTTATTAAGTTAAAACCATCATTAACCTCAGATTTATTAATATTATCTAGGTAAACGTATACGTCTTCTATCCCGTCACGCATAATTTTCAACGAACGTAAAATAAGTTCATGAATATCTTTTTGCCCATCACCAGGTGTTAGAGCATTGAATTTGTTTGTTACGTTTGATACATTAGCTAATAATTCAACACCTTCACGCATAGTCTCCATTTTATGGATTACTATTACCTAAAGCGATAACCGCAGAAATATATTCTTCATTTAATCCTTTTCGAATTATAGCCATACATGTCCCAGACTCATCACCTAAGAATGCTGTTTCAGGAACGCTATTTTTCAATATTTCACTAGTGAATGTAATGATTTCTCTTTCTGGATCTTGAGCATCTGTATAACGCTCTTTCTCTATAGCATCGACTGGAAGTATATTTTTCACTTCTGTCATGACATCGGATAATGAACGACTTTGTTTTCCTGATTGGGAAAATTGAAGGGTGATATTATTTGCTCTGCCTTCTAAAAACATTGCTATAATATAATCGTTTGCAAATCTAGCGATTGAAGCAGATCCTTTATTTGAACCGTATTCTTTTACAAAGTTTTCTTCTGTATCACCTAGACCAGCTTTAACAGAAATTTTATTTGATTGTGTAGCCGGTAATTGTTTTTCCTTATCTGGTGTAGATTCTTTCTTTTCTTTTTGTTGTTTCTCTTTTTCTTCAGCTTCGGCTTTTTCTTTAGCTTCTTTTTCAGCTTTCTGTTGTGCTTCTTCCTGTTTGCGTTTTTCTTCGGCAGTTTTTTTCTCTTCGTTAGCTTGTTTAGCTTTTTCTTGTTCTTCTTTTTCCTGTGCTTTTTTCTCTTGTTCTTTAGCTTTCTTTTCCTTTTCAATTTTTTCTTTTTCTTGGTTTTCTTTTAATACTTTTTCTTCAGCTCTTTTTTTATCAATTGCAACTCGTTCTTCTGGAGTTATCGACTTGCTAGCAAACGCGCTTGCTAAAATAAACGAAATGAATAATACCGGCAAGAAAATTAATATAACTCGACCTCTTGTTTTTGTGTTGCCAAAACGAACTACCTTTCCTGGTTTGATTAGACCTATAATTAGTGCAATCACCGATAGTATTGACACTAATAAAAACAAAAACATTAATGCAGTAAACAAATAAAAACCTCCTTATATATGTAAATCAAAATATAATTATAACAGGAATAAATGGTTGAGTTACATAATTATTGTAAAAAATCTAATGTATACTTTCTTAAGCTCGCATAAACCCACATTCAAAAAACTTGTCCATTAAGTTACTTACAATCCTTTTGGATGAGTTATTGTATTAATGAAGAGTATGATAGACATGTATGGAAATGAAAATATATTTACAGTCTGCGAAATGGACATATAATAGAAGAAAAAAGAAATATTTATATTGTCATCACCCTGTTGGTGTCAACCTAATTACACCAACAAGGTGACGACAAAGCATAAACGCTTATATGTCGCCATCTTGAGGGAGCCTAGGGTAAAGCACAAGTTCGAAATCATCGAGCCTTTGCCACTTTTCCTTTTTATAAACAGCCTTTTCTAAAACCGACTTTAGGAGGCTGTTTTTCTTTTTGGGATCATCTGTTTTAAAGTAGAGATCAAGAACATGCTCCACTTGAGGTATTGTATCTTTCTTGACTTTTTCCTTCTTAATTTCGGTTTTAATTTCTTTCTTTAAGTTTTCCATAGTGGAAGTAATTTCAGTTATACGGTCAGAAACTACATTCGAGCGTTCTAAAAACATATCGACTGTGTAAACGCCACGTTCTAATAAATCATGTAAATTATTTTTTTGTTTTTGGATATCCACTAATTCTTTTTCAAGCTTGCGTAATGCAGCTTCATTCATTTGAATGACTTGTGTTTCTTTTAATTTGTCATCTTGCTTATGTTTTTCAAAATCAGCTTTATAATTGATGTACCATTCTTTTAATGCCTCGAGTAAACGCTTCTCGATTAATTCAGTATAACTTGATTTGTTTTCACAGCCACGGTGTTTACAATCCATCGTTTCTTTTCGGTTCTTCGGATAACGTTGGACCATACTGTAACCACATTTAGAGCATTTAATAATACCAGCTAGTGGATTTTTAATTCCGTTCGTATTGTAAGGAATGTGATATCTTGAGTTTAATTTTTCCTGTACTTGCTCAAATAAGCTTTCAGGTATGATAGACTCATGTTTTCCATCAGCAATAATCCAATCTGATTTATCTTGTCTTGCACAGCTACGTTTCACAGCATCAGGACGTTTTACTTCTTTTCGTTTTTGCCACGTTACTTTTCCAATGTACACATTGTTCTTTAATATATCTAAGATGCTGTAGGGGTTCCATTCATTACCTAGCTTACTTTTGTAGCCAAGATCATTTAACTTGCTCCTAATTGCATTTGCTCCCATATCCTCATGGGCATACCAATCAAATATCATTCTTACAACTGAAGCTTCTTCTGGATTAATTGTTAAAGTACGTTCTCGCTTATTTAAGCGATGGATATCATATCCGAATGGTGCATGTGTACCAAGATAATTCCCAGCCTCTACACTGGCGACACGACCTCGTTGCATACGTCGTGTAATAATCTTTAACTCCTTACGAGCCATAAACGCTTCAAATTCGCTATATTCTTCGTCCCACTCATCATTTAGGTCATATGTCTTTCTAGGGGTCATAATCTTCGTATTCGAGCGTTTAAACGTCTCTAAAATGATTCCTTGTTCTTTCATACCACCACGACCTAAACGGTCCATATCCATACAAAGAACAACATCATATTTATTATCTTCAATCTCTTCAAGTAGCGCTAACATCTCAGGGCGTTTCACTAAGCTCTCACCAGAAACGATTTCCTCACGAACTGATAAAACATTTAGGTTCATTTCCTTGGCAATTTTCAGCAGGGTAGTGCGGTGCTTTGCTAAAGTTTCACCTTCGCCACGTGCTTCGGCTTCTAAATCAGCACGGGATTTTCTTAGGTAGATTGCAGTTTTCATAGAGTGACCTCCTTATTATTAGTTATTATATAAAAAATGAGTTAAGAGAAGTAACAAAACCTCTTAGTAAAAAAACTCCCTTAAGGAGTTTTTTTACTAAATTCTATTTTTATAGTTGGAATTTTTTTATTTTCGATTTTGTTTTTGTTTGGGTTATACATATTTTGTTTTTTGTATCTTAGGTATACCTCAGAAGAAAAATC